>NZ_JAMHIU010000019.1:0-124627 GCF_023896895.1 Micromonospora sp. CPM1 | reverse complement strand
TGGTCGCGGCGGCACCCGGCCGCCGCGACCACGCATCACCCGCGGCTCGCGGCGCCGCCGCGCACCGAGGTGAGTTCCGCCTCGATCAGGTCGGCGGCGCGGTCGGCGCCGCCGGCGGCGCGGGCCTGCCGCTTCAGCTCGGCGCTACGGGCCGCCACGGCGGGATCCGACGTGAGGGCGAGCAGCGTCTCGCGAAGCTCCGCGGCGGTGACGGTGGCCGAGTCGACGACCCGGGCGACGCCGAGGGCGGCCAACTGCTCGGCGTTCGCGAACTGGTCGGCCGCCTGCGGTACGGCGATCATCGGCGTCCCGCAGTAGAGACCCTCGCTGCTGCCGCCCATGCCGGCGTGGGTGACGAAGGCGTCCGCCTGCTCCAGTACGGCCAGCTGCGGCACCCACCGGTGGATTTCGACGCTGTCCGGCACGGGACCGAGTTCGGCGGGATCGACGTGCTCGCCGATCTGCAGAACGGTGTGCCAGCCGGGCAGGTCACCGAACGCGGCGACGCAGCGGCGGTAGAACTCGGGCTGCCGGGTGAAGGCGGAGCCGAGCGAGACGAGCAGCACCTTCCCGGCGCGCTCCGGTCGTACCCAGGAACCCTGGTCGGAGCGGTCCCCCAGGACCGGGCCGACGAAGCTGTAGACCGACCGGTCCACCCGGTCGGCGTTCGGCTGGAGCGCCTCCGGCGGCAGGACGAGGCTGCGGACCGGCCGCCCCTGGAACGCCATGCTGTCGGTGACGGACGAACCCTCGGCGGTCAGCCACGCTGTGAACCGCCGGTAGTAGTCGGCGCCGCGCGGATCGGCCCGCATCGCCTCCACGGCGGGCGCCATGTCCTGCTCGTAGCCGTCCCAGGCCACGAACGTGGAGGAGAGCTGGACGGCTGGGATCCCCCACTGCTCGCCGAGCAGCCGGGCCGGCGCGCCGGCGATGTCGTAGAGGAACAGGTCCGGCCGGTCGTCGACGTAGGCGGCCCGCAGCTGCGGCAGCATGGCGACGGCATCGTCGAGGAAGAGCGTGAGCTGCTCGATCGGGTCGTCGATGCCGGCGCCGCCGTCGGCGGGCAGGGCCGAGGCGTACGGCTTCAGCTCCGCGCCGGTGCGCCGGATGACCTCGGCGAAGGCGGGATCGTTGGCGTACGTGACCCGGTGACCGCGCCGCACGAGGGTACGGATGATCTCCAGGCTCGGGTTGACGTGCCCGTGGAACGGGATGCTGACCATGGCGATGTGCGGCAAGTGATCTCCTGATCTCTGCTGAGACGAGACGTACCGTCTCGCGTGTTCAAGCAGAGCACGACGCGGTGGCGCCGTCAAGACGATACGTCTCGTCTCGTTGTAGGCTCGCGGAGTGACCCCGCAGCCCGCCCGCCGCAACGAGCAGTCCCGCCGCGCGATCCTCGCCGCCGCCCTGGAACTGCTCACCGAAACCGGATACCCGGCCCTGACCGTCGAGGCGATCGCCGCCCGCGCCGGGGTCGGCAAGCAGACCATCTACCGCTGGTGGCGCGGCAAGGGCGCGGTCATCCTGGACGCGCTCGCCGACGACATGCCGGAGGCCATCGCCCTGCCCGACACCGGCGACCTGCGGGCCGATCTGCGTCAGGTCCTCCGGGCGACCGTCGCCGAGTTCGCCGATCCGCGCCTGTCCGCCACCACCCGCGCCATCACCATCGAGACACTCGCCGACGAGGACCTGGGCGGCCAGGCACGCGACCGGCTGCTCCGCCCCCAGCTGAACGCGGTCCGCGTACGCCTGGAGGCCGCCCGCGAGGCCGGTCAGGTCCGCCCCGACGCGGCGCTGGACCAGGTGGTGGAGCTGCTGTTCGGCCCGCTCTACCACCGCTGGCTGCTGCGCAACGGCCCACTGACCGACGACTACGCCGACGGCATCGTCGACCTGGTCGTCGCCGCCGTCACCCCGTCAACGGGCACCAGCGGCTAGCCAGTCGCCTGCGGCCTATCCGGCGGCCAGTTCCTGCGAAAGCCGATCGAGTCCGTCCCTTATCAGCTTCCCGTAACCGTCGTCGTCGAGCGCGCCGATCCCCTCCCGGGCTTGCCGGAGATGGTCCCGCGCCTGGTCGAGTTCGCCGAGCTTGCGGTGGCACTCCGCCAGGTTGAGATGCAGCGACGGGTACAGCCCGGCGACCGACATCGGCACCCCGGCCCGCGCGACCCGCGCGTCGGTGAGCAGGTCGGCCGCCGCGAGCGCCCGCCGGTCCCAGACAAGCTCCTGGCGTGCGTCGTCCTGCACGTCGGCCATCGCGTGGGCGAGGACGCAGACGTGTAGGGGGTCGCCCTGCTCCCCGCCGATCTCGTCCCAGATCCGGGCGAACAGGTCGCGGGCGTCCTCCCGCCGACCGTGCTGGTGGTGCATCTGGACGCCGTCGTTGATCCGGGTCAGCGTCGCGTCGAACACCATCGCCTGCTCCCTGGGATCGGCTGCGGTGGCGTGATTGTACGCCGGCAGCGCCCACGGAGCCTGCGCGCACATAACTGTCATTATGGTGCGCCGCCCATTCGTCCTTTTTGACCGTATGGATTGGGCGATTGCTGTTACCGGTAATCCGATAATTAACCATGACGGCGGCGGACTTGGGGCAGGTTCTCTTCCGCGTCGGCAGAGCCCTCGGCGCGCCGGAAGGCGGCGCGTCCCGCCCGGCTCGAAAATCAACGCATGACGACGCCTTCTCGCACGCGACAGGCAGCGGGCCCACCACCCCCACTGCACTACTACCTGGTGTACGACGCTGCCGGCGCGCTGGAAGGGCTGCTGGCTGAGGAGTTCCTGCTCGCGGCGGACCACTCCTCCGTCGGACTGGCGAGCGGTGGCTGGAGCCGGTCGGAGGGTCGCTGGTACGAGGCGTCGGCCACCAGCCGGCGCCTACGCGTGGACCCTGTGTTGCGCAAGCGAGTGACTCCCGTCGGCCGCTCCGCGGCGGCGACGCTCTATCGGGACCTCTGCGGTGCGGACCTGCCGGACGAGGACGCTCTGCGGGAGTGCCTCGGCGCCCCTCCGTCTCAGCCACCGTCCCCCTTGCGGTTGGGTGATTCCGAGCCCCGGCCGGGGTTCCGCGAGACGCGCGTCTACCGGATCCTGTTCGCCGGCGACTTGAGCCCGGACGGACTTGCGGCGCTCGGTGAGGCCTGGCAGATGCCGATCACCGGCGACCTGGCGGATCCCGGGGTACGCACGCTGGGCCCGGTGCGCCGTCAGGTCTCGGGCGACGCCGTTCGCTGGGATCTGCGCAGGGTAGCTGCGGGTGCGGCCTGGGGTCTGGACGTGACCTGCGATCTTCTCGGGGATCGCGACGAGGCGGTCGGTGTGCTGCTGCGCGGTCTGACGACGCAGATGCGCCAGCAGGGGATGATCCCTGTCACCGTCGACCGGTTCCGCTGAGACCGGCACGTGCTCCGGACCCTGTCCTAGCGCGCGAACGGCCTGATCATCTCGAACGGCTCGGGGAACCGCACCGGGATGCCGCTCTCCGCGCTCTTGCGGTCGAGAAACGCCTTCGTCACGGCGAACCTGTCGAAGACGGCCGGCAGCGGGCGCAGCCTGCGGTCCAGCGAGACGAAGAAGTCGTCCCAGTGGATCGGCACGATCAGGTCCGGACGCGTCGCCTCCACCACGTGCCGCCAGTAGTCGCTCTGGAACTGCTGCGGCTGCACCCCCAGGGCGCCGACGGCGAGATACAGGACGTCGGCGTCGAGCCCGTCGAACCTGCCCGGGACGAAGTTGGCGCTCGGATGGATCAGCAGCGAGCCGCCGGGGTGGGTGATGAAGAAGGAGAAGCAGCCGCCGTCGCGGTATCTGCTCGCCCTGACCGGCGGAACGAGCGGCTGCTCGATCGTGCCCGGGAACCTGTTGCCGGGGCTGTGGACGCCGGCGAGCACGCGCACGGTGAACGAGCCGATCGTGTGCTCGTCGCCGTCGACGATCCGCGTCATCGACTCCTCGCTGAGGCCCGAGCCGCGCCCCACGTGAAGAGTCGACTCGGAGCCGAACAATCGTCCGCCGAGCAGCTTGACGATCTCGGGGGCGTCCATGGCGTGGTCGTAGTGGGAATGGGCGACGAAGAGCGCGTCGAGAGCTGTCACACCGGCCCGGGTCAGGGCGCGGTTGATCCGCCCGAGGTCGGGGGCGACGCGGCCGAGCGCGACCCGGAGCAGGGACGGCCTGCTCAGGAAGCCGTCGATCAGGATTCCCGACGTCCCGTCGGACAGGTGGACGGTCGTGGTGCCGAAGAAGGTGGCTTCGACGGATGCCCCGCTGGAGCCCATGGACGGATGGTAGTGCGCCGACGAGCCGCTGATCATCAGCGCGCCGTGCCCGGCGAGGAGCCGGCCGCGTCGGCGTCACGTGCTTCGGTGTCCGGAGTGGTGCTGCGCAGGCTCCACCCGATCGACACCGCGATCGTCACCACGATCACGCCGAGGGTGACCGGGATGGGCAGCTTGCCGACCGGCGTCTCCGAGAGGATCAACTTCACGCCGGCGAAGGCGAGCAGGACGGCCAGGCCGTAGTGCAGGTGCACGAAGCGGCGTAGCAGCCCGGCGAGGCAGAAGTAGAGGCTGCGCAGGCCGAGGACGGCGAAGGCGTTGGCGGTCCAGACGATGAACGTGCTGGTGGTGATGGCCAGGATCGCGGCGACGCTGTCGATGGCGAAGATCAGATCGGTGGCCTCGACCGCGATCAGGACCACGAACAGCAGCGTCGCGACCCGTCTGCCGTCGACCCGGGCGAAGAACCTGTCGCCGTGGAAGGCCGGGTCGGTCGGAACGACCCTGCGGACCAGCCGGACGACGGGGTTGCGGTCCGGCGGGGTCTGCTGGTCGTGGCGGAACGCCATCTTGTAGCCGGTCCAGACGAGGAACGCGCCGAACACGTACGCGGTCCAGAAGAACGTCTCGAGCAGCTCGGCGCCGACGAAGATGAAGACCAGCCGGAAGGCCAGGGCGCCGATGACACCCCAGAACAGCACCTTGTGCTGGAACGCGGCGGGCACGGCGAAGTAGGTGAAGATCAGCGCGAAGACGAAGACGTTGTCGATCGACAGCGCCTTCTCGATCAGGTAGCCGGCGTAGTAGGTGCCGGCGACGTCACCGCCCTGCCAGGCCCAGAGGACGACGCCGAAGAGCAGGCCGGCGGCGATCCAGATGCCGGACCAGGCCGCTGCCTCACGGAAGCCGACGACGTGGTTGTCGCGGTGCAGGAACAGGTCGACGGCGAGCATCGCCGCGATCGCGAGCATGAGTACGGCCCAGATCCACCAGGACACCGACATGACGACGGGAAGACCTCTCGCCCGGGCCGGCACACGCGAGGTGCGCCGGCGCTGCTGGACGAGGGTCTCCCCGGGCCACCTCTGACGGTGACTGCATCGCCGGGAGCCGGATGGGCCGGGCCCGTACTGACGGCGGTGCGTGGATCGTCGGGTACTCCCCCTCGAACTACGATCCAGTATTCACGAAGCATCGTTCGTATGTCAAGCGGGTTGGGCCGTCGATAGGGTGACCGGATGGACGAAGACGCACGACGCCGGCACTCCTCGTCGTTCGGCGCGGCGGCGACCGCGTACGCCGAACACCGCCCGGACTACGCGCGAGCCGCCCTGCGGTGGGCGCTCAAGCCCGCCCCCGGCGCGCGGGTGCTCGACCTCGGCGCGGGCACCGGCAAGCTCACCGCCACGCTGGCCGAGGTGGGCGACGACGTGACCGCGGTCGAGCCGGACCCGGCGATGCTCGCCGAACTGCGCCGCACCCTGCCGGACGTACGGGCGCTGTCCGGCAGCGCGGAGGCGATCCCGGTGCCGGACGCCTCCGTCGACGCGGTGGTCGCCGGCAACGCCATGCACTGGTTCGACATGGCGGTGGCCGGGCCGGAGATCGCCCGCGTCCTCTCCCCCGACGGTGTCCTGGCCGGACTGTGGAACGTGGTGGACGACCGGGTCGACTGGGTGGCAGGGCTCGCGGCGGTCAGTGGCAGCGCCGCCATCGGTCCCCGGGACACGCCCGCGAGCTGGCGCGCCGCCACGGCCGGCATGCACCTGCCGAAGACGGGCGAGGCCCGGTTCGGCTCGCCCGAGCAGGCGGAGTTCCCGCACGGGCAGCGCCGTACCGCCGACTCGCTCGTGGCGACGCTCGCCACCCGGGCCGGGATGCTGGTCATGCCGGAACAGGAACGCACGGAGACCCTCGACCGCATCCGCGCGTACCTGGCCAGCCGGCCGGAGACGGCCGACGGTGAGTTCACGCTTCCGATGCTGACCTGCGTGCTGCGCGTACGCCGGTTGTGAGGACGATGACCGGCGCGGACGTCCGGTCCGCCGCCGCCGCGATGGCCGCCGTGCTGCGGCCCGCCGCCGACCGGGACTGGACGGTACGCGCCGGAGACCTGGACTGGTCCTGCTGGACCACCGCCGCGCACATCGCGCACGACCTGGTCGCGTACGCCGGTCAGGTCTCGGGCCGGCCCGACGGCGGCTATCTGCCGTTCGACCTGCGGGTACGCGCCGACGCCGCGCCCGCCGAGGTGCTCACTGTCGCGGCGGCCGCGGCCGGGATGCTCGCCGCCACCATCGACGCCGCGAGCCCGGACGACCGGGCGTGGCACTTCGGCCCGTGCGATCCGGGCGGGTTCGCCGCGATGGGCGTGGCCGAGATCCTGCTGCACACAGGCGACCTGGCCCGCGGGCTCGGCCTGGACTGGTCGCCACCCGCCGGGCTGTGTGCCGGGGTGGTGCACCGGCTGTTCCCCGACGCACCGGACGGCGAGCCGGCGCCGGTGCTGCTGTGGCTGACCGGCCGCGCGCCGCTCGGCGACCGGCCGCGGCGTACCGCGTGGACCTGGCAGGCGGCGCTTCGCTGAGCGTTCTCAGCGACGCCACCAGCGCCAGCGGCGGCGCGGGCGGGCCGGGTCGGCGCGGGGCGGCTCCGGTGCCGTGACGGCCGGCGCGCCGCGGTCCCGATCGGCACGCCAGCGGCGCACCGCCTCCTCGACGTTCACCGGACGGACCACCACGCGTGGCCCGGTCGGGGTACGCAGCCAGGCCACCACCTCGGTGTTGAGCGCCGCCACGTACGACCGGACGGCCTCCTCGGTGGGCAGGTCGCGCAGCTCGGCCGGGAGCTGTTCGATGCGGCGGCGCAACTGGAGCGGCGTGGGCAGCAGCAGGTCGGACGGGATCTGCTCGCGCTCCATGAAGCTGCGGATCCACCAGCCCTCGTCGTAGGGCATGTCGCGCCCCGGGATGGGCTTGCCGGCACCCGGCAGGTTGTCGAACTCGCCGCGTTCCTGGGCCGAGCGGATCTGCGCCTCGACCGCGGCCTCCCAGCCTGTCGTCACCGCCGTCACCTCCCGTACCCACGGTATCCGCCGCCGTCCGACAAGACTCAGCGTCGTGCGGGGCCCGACTGTTCCCGCGCGCCGGGCGGGGACGCCGCGTAGCGTGCCACCGGAAACGGAAAGGGGTGACGGCGTGCGCGACTGGCTCATCGGACTCGCTGTGGCGACGGCCTGCCTGGTCGCGAGCTGGGCGGTGCTGGTGCTGCTGGCCCGGCGCCTGCCGCCGGGGATCCTGCGCGATCTGGCCGCGTTCGTACCCGACTGCGTGACCGCCGTACGACGGCTGCGCCGTGACCCGCGGGTGCCCCGCCGCGCCCGGGTCGCGATCGTGGTCGCCGGGCTCTGGGTGGCCAGCCCGATCGACCTGATCCCGGAGTTCCTGCCGGTGATCGGCCCGCTCGACGACATCGTGGTGGTGGCGCTCGCGTTGCGCTACGCCGCCCGGCAGATGCCCCGGCAGGTGCTGCTCGACGCGTGGCCGGGCGAGCCGCGGCTACTGCTGCGCCTGATCGGCGGCACTGTCACTTCCTCGTCATGAGACCGGCCGGTGGCGGACGTGGCGGTGGCCGTCCCGGGGGAACGGCGGGCGGGCCGGCAGCACCTCGGCGAACGCGTACCCGCTCTTCTCCGCAACCCGGCAGGACGCCGGGTTGTCGACCTGGTGCAGCAGCTCCAGGTGGGTCAGCCCGGTGGCGGCGAACCGGGCGAACGCCCACGCGGTGACCGCCTCGACCGCGCGCGGCGCGACGCCCCGGCCCCGGGCCGGCGCGGCCGTCCAGTAGCCGACCTCGGCGGCCGGACGGCCCGGGCGGACGTCCTTGAGCACCACGCAGGCCACCACCTGTTCCCCCTCCAGCACCGCGAACATGAACCGGTGCCCGGCGGCCCAGCCCTGGTGGCTGCGGCGCAGGAACACCTGCGCCTGCGCCGGGCCGGTCACCGGATGACTGGTCCAGGCGCGCAGCACCGGATCCCGGTACGCCTCGATCAGCGCGTCGGCGTCACCGTCGCGCCACGGACGCAGCAGCAGGGCGGGCGCGGTCGGGGTGGCCGGCGCGGACAGCACGATCGACATGCCGCAAGTATCACCGCCGCAACACCGGCACCACCGCCCCCTGCTCCGGCGATCATGAGGTTGGCGGTGACAAATCGGACGCCAGCGGCAGCCAACCTCATGATCGACGCAGTGACGGTGGGAGGGGACAGTGCGGGGCGGCGGGTGGGCGTAGGGTCCGGGAAGGCGGGAGCGGGGAGGCGATGTGGTCACTGTCGGCGCAGTCATGGGAATCGCCCTGGTGGCGCTCGGTCTGGTGCTCACGCCCGGGCCGAACATGGTCTACCTGGTGTCGCGGTCGGTGACGCAGGGGCGGCGGGCCGGGCTGGTGTCGCTGCTCGGCGTGGCGGCCGGCTTCCTGGTCTACCTGGCCGCCGCGGTGGCCGGTATCGCCACCGTGTTCGTGCTGGTCCCGCCGCTGTACACGGCGGTGAAGCTGGCCGGCGCGGCGTACCTGCTGTGGCTGGCCTGGCGGACGCTGCGCCCCGGTGGCACGTCGGCGTTCACCCCGACGCCGCTGCCGCCCGACCGGCCCCGGCGCCTGTTCACCATGGGCCTGGTCACCAACCTGCTCAACCCGAAGATCGCCATCCTGTACGTGTCGCTGCTGCCGCAGTTCGTCGACCCGGCGCGCGGGCACGTGGCGGTGCAGAGTCTGTTGCTCGGCCTGACCCAGATCGTCGTGGCGCTCACCGTGAACGCGCTCATCGTGCTCAGCGCCGGCTCGGTGTCGGCGTTCCTCACCCGCCGGCCGGGCTGGGCGCGCCTGCAGCGGTACGTGATGGGCACGGTGCTGGCGGCGCTCGCGGTGCGGATCGCCGCCGACCGCTCCCGCGCCGCCGTCGCCACCCCCTGACCGGGGTACGCGCATCAGCGCGCTGCCTCGCGTAGCACCGCCACTCCGCCCGGCTCCAGCGTCAGGGAGCCGTCGACCGTCGCGCCGGTCAGCAGGTCGAGCCCGGTGACCGGCAACCGCTGCGGCTGGTCGGTGTGGTTGAGCAGGTAGAGCAGGCTTCCGTCGGCGTCGTGCCGACGTACCGCCTCCACGCCCGAGGGCGCGCCGGGGCAGGTAGGGGTCACACCGGCGAGCCGGGCCGCCTCGGTGAGCAGCCGCCGGTAGGTGTCGTCGTCGGGGCGGGTCGAGACGTACCAGGCGTACGCGTCGCCGACCCGGTTGCGGGTGACAGCGGGCCGGCCGTCCAGCACTCCCCCGGCGTACGCGCTGATGGTCTCGGCACCGGCCGGGTGCACCGTCTCCGACCAGATCCGGCCGGTCCCGCCGCCGGTCAGCGGCACCTGTTCGTCGTCGGCGAGGGGGTGGAACTCCTCCACGCGCACGCCGAGCAGGTCCCGGTACGCCCCCGGGTAGCCGCCCAGGCGCACCCGGGCGTGCTCGTCGGCCACGCCGCTGAGCCAGGTCACCAGCAGGTGCCCGCCGCCGTGGACGTGCCGGCGTACCCAGTCGGCTGTGGCGTCCGAGGCGAGGTAGAGGGCGGGGAGCACGAGCAGCCGGGCGCCGTCGAGCGGGCTGCCGGGCGGGACGATGTCGGCGGTGACGCCCGCGTGCCACAGCGCCCGGTGCGCGGCGGCCACCTCGCCGGGGTGGTCGAGTCCGTCGCGGGGCATCCCCGGGTGCCGCAGCGCCCAGCCGCTCGCCGCGTCGTACGCGACGGCCACGGCCGCCTGGACGCGGCCCGGCGCGGTCCCGGCGAGCCGGCCCAGCGCGGCACCTAGGTCGGTGGCCTCGCGGAACACGCGGGTGTCCGCCCCGGCGTGCGACACCACTGCGGAGTGGAAGCGTTCCGCGCCGCCGGCCGGGGCGCGCCACTGGAAGAACATCACTCCGGCGGAGCCGCGTGCGACGTGGGCGAGGCTGTGCCGGGTCATCCGGCCGGGTTCCTTGGTGTGCATCCGCCCGGCGGTGTGGATCTGGTTGGGCGCGCTCTCCATGAGCAGCCACGGCACCGGCCGTCCGGCGCCGTGGCGGGCCCAGCCGCGGGCGAGGTCGGCGGCGAGCGCGGTCTGTTCCTCCGCGCCCGCGTCGGTCGTGGACGGGTAGTGGTCGATCGCCACCAGGTCGACCTCGCGCGCCCAGCGGGCGTGGTCGACCGGCACCCAGTCGCCGAGCACGGAGTTGGTGGTGACCGGCACGGCCGGGTTCGCCGCGCGCAGCAGGTCCCGCTGCTCGGTGTACGCGGACAGCAGCGTGTCGGACCAGAAGCGGCGGAAGTCGAGCAGTTGGCCGGGGTTGGCGAGGTACTGGGTGGCGCGCGGCGTGCCGACCTGCGCCCAGTCGGAGTAGTGCTGGCTCCAGAAGCTGGCGACCCAGGCGTCGTTGAGCGCGTCGAGGTCGCCGTAGCGGGTGGTGAGCCAGCGGCGGAACGCCGCCTCGGCGTGCGGGCAGTGGCAGGTGGTGCCGTACTCGTTGTGCACGTGCCACAGCGCCAGCGCCGGGTGGTGTGCGTAGCGGGCGGCGAGGACCCCGGCGATGCCGCGGGCGGCCTCGCGGTACACGGGCGCGGCGGCGCAGTAGGTGTCGCGGCTGCCGTGGGTCAGGCGGACGCCGTCGGCGGTGACCGGCAGCGCGTCCGGGTGGCGCAGCGAGAACCAGGGCGGCGGCGAGGCGGTGGGGGTGGCCAGCGCGGCCCGGATGCCGGCCGAGTGCAGCAGGTCCAGCGCGCGGTCGAGCCAGTCGAGCGTGTACCGGCCGGGCTCGGGTTCCAGCCGGGACCAGGCGAACACCCCGACGGTGACCAGGTTGACCCCGGCGGCGCGCATCAGGGCGACGTCCTCGCGCCACACACGCGGCGGCCACTGCTCCGGGTTCCAGTCGCCGCCGTAGCAGAGACGGCCGTCGTCCCACGGCGCTTTAGTTGTCATCCCGGCCAAAATAGGAACAGGTGAGAAGGAAAGTCAATGCCGTCGATCATTGACAGTTAGTTGGGCTTCCAAAGAAACTGGCGGGACCGCCCGTGGACGCCGCGAGGAGACGCCCATGCCGTACCGCCCGCCGCTGGTCCCGTACGAGACGTTCGTGGCCGACCCGCCCGACCTGCCGGTCCGCGCCCCCGGCGAGGAGGGCGCCGACGACGTGCTGCGGGCCGCTGTGGCCGCGACCGACGCGCACGGGGTCACCCTCACCGCGACCTGCGCGTCCGGCCGCACGCTGGTCGCGCGGGTCGAGGCCGCCGGCGACGGGATCATCCGGGTACGCCTCGCCGACGACCTCTCGGTCCGCAGCCGGTCCGCGGCCGCGCTGACACTGGTCCACCCGCAGCCGCACCCCGCAGCCGTGACCGTCACCGACGGACACGTCCGGGTCGGCGCCGGTGGTGTGGTCGCCGAGCTGCGCCTGGACCCGTGGGGGCTGCGGTTCCTCACTCCCGACGGGCGGCTGCTGCTGGCCTCCGACGGCGGTACCCGGGACATCAGCGGCCGCCGCCGCACGCTGCCGCTCGGCCGCTCCACGTTCGACGGCGAGCCGGTCGCCTGGCACGAGAGCTTCGTCGCGCCCGGCGACGAACGGTTCGTCGGCTTCGGCGAGAAGTTCACCCCGCTGGACAAGCGTGGCCAGCGCCCGCTGATGTGGAACTTCGACGCCTTCGGCGGCGAGTCCGACCGCTCGCACAAGAACGTGCCGTTCTACCTGTCCGACAGGGGTTACGGCGTCCTGGTCGACAGCGGGCTGCCGGTGCAGTTCGACGTGTGCGCGAGCACGCACAGCAGCGTGCAGATCCTCGTCCCGGACGACCTGCTCGACTACTACGTGCTGGCCGGACCCGCCCCGGCGCAGGTGCTCGACCGGCTCGACGCGCTGACCGGACGGCCGTACCTGCCGCCGAGGTGGGCGTTCGGCGCGTGGATCTCGTCCGGCTTCTTCCCGGACAGCCAGCAGCGCGTGCTGGAACGGGCCCGGCGCATCCGCGAGCGGGACATCCCCTGCGACGTGCTGCACCTGGACTGCTACTGGCAGGTCGCCGGGCACTGGTCGGACCTGCGCTGGGACGCCGACGCCTTCCCCGACCCGGACGGCATGCTCAAGGACCTCACCGAGCAGGGCTTCCGGGTGTGCCTGTGGATGAACCCGTACCTGATGACCGGCAGCCCGCTCTATGCCGAGGCCGAGGCCGCCGGGTACCTGCTGCGCCGGCCGGACGGGAGCACGTACGTCGCCGACACCTGGCACGGCAGCTACCCCGAATGCGCCATCGTGGACCTGACCGCCCCGGCCGCGGTGCGCTGGTTCCAGGGCCTGCTGCGGCCACTGCTGGCGCAGGGCGTCGCCGTGTTCAAGACCGACTTCGCCGAGGGCGTACCCGCCGACGCGGTCGCACATAACGGCATGACCGGCGTCGAACTGCACAACGTGTACGCGCTGCTGTTCAACGACGCGGTAGCCGATGCCACCGAGGAGGTGGCCGGGCACCGCACCGTGTGGGCGCGCTCGTCGTACCTGGGCGGGCAGCGGCACAGCGCCCAGTGGAGCGGCGACGTCAACGCCACCTGGCCGGGCATGGCCAGCACGCTGCGCGGCGGCCTGTCCCACGGGCTGTCCGGGGTGCCGTTCTGGAGTCACGACACCGGCGGCTTCCACGGCACCCCCGAGCCGGACCTGTACGTGCGCTGGACCCAGTTCGGCGCGCTCTCCCCGCTGGTGCGGCTGCACGGCACCACGAGCCGGCTGCCGTGGGAGTTCCCGCCCGAGGCGGAACGGCACGCGGTGGACGCGCTGCGGCTGCGCTACCGGCTGCTGCCGTACCTCTGGTCGGCGGCGGTGGCGAGCGCCCGTACCGGCGGCCCGATGCTGCGGGCGCTGCTCGTCGACACCGCGGACGACCCGGCCGCCTGGACCGCCGACCTCCAGTACCGCCTCGGCACGGATCTGCTGGTGGCGCCGGTGCTCGACCCGTCCGGCGAACGCGCCGTCTACCTGCCGGCGGGCGACGACTGGCTCGACGCGTACACCGGGCAGCGGCACCCCGGCGGCCGGCACCTGCGGGTACGCGTGCCGCTGGACCGGCTGCCGCTGTACGTGCGCCACGGCGCGCTGATCCCCACCGTGGCACCCGCGGCGACGGTCGGGACCGGCCCGTTCCGGGATGTCACGCTCGTGGCCTGGGGTGGCGTCGACGGCGTGAGCGTGGTGCGGGATCCCGACGGCGACACCACCGTCACCGCGGTACGCGACGGCGACACGCTGCGCGTACGCGTGGACGGGCCGCTGGACGTGCGGCGGGTCAGCGTGGTCGGGACGGACCCGCCGCGCCGGGTGGTGCTCGACGGCGAGCCGATGCCGGTGACGCCGTTCGCGCCGTGGTTCGGCGGCCGGGACCGCCCGGCCGGAATCTCGCCCATTTAGTTTAAGCTGTAGCCGAACTCGGGCCGGGCGCAGGAGGCGGGCAGTACGTGATCAGCATCGACCGGCCGACGGCCGACCTCGGCGACGTGCGGGTGACCAACCGGGCCGCGGTGCTCCGGCACGTCCGCCGCCACGCCCCCTGCTCCCGGGCCGACGTCGCCGCCCACACCGGGCTGAACAAGGCCACCGTCTCCAGCCTGGTCGCCGAGCTGATCGAGCACGGCCTGCTGCGGGAGACCGGGCTGACCGAGAACCGGGTGGGCCGCCCGGCCACCATGCTCGTCCTCGACGGCTCCCGCTACGCCGGGCTCGGCCTGCGCATCGGCGCTGACGAACTGGTCGCGGTCGCCGCCGGGCTGGGCGGCGACCCGGTGCTGACCTGGCGGCGCGCGTTCCCCGCCGCGACCGCCGGTCCCGAGGAGACGGTGAAGGCGCTCGTCGCGCTGATCCGCCGTGCCGTCACCCGGATCGGCACCGACCGCACCGTGCTCGGCCTCACCGTGGCCGTGCCCGGGCTGGTGGACCCCGACGGCGACGTGCCGGCCGCACCCGCGCTGGGCTGGCGCGGCGTGCCGCTGGCCGCTTCGGTGCGTCGCGCGCTACGCGACAGGGGTTTCCCCGTCGCCGTCGACACCGAGGCCAACCTGGCGGTGCTGGCCGAGCGGCGGCACGGCCCGTACGCCGCCACGACCGACCTGGTGCACCTCACCGGCGGCCCGGCGATCGGCGCGGGCCTGATCAGCGGCGGCCGGCTGCTGCGCGGCGGGCGGGGCTTCGCCGGCGACGTCGGGCACCTGCCCCTGGCCGCGGACGGACCGGCCTGCGACTGCGGGCGGCGCGGCTGCCTCACCGCGCTGCTCGGCGTGGACGCGGTGATCCGCCGCCTGCTGCCAGGCGCCGGACCGGTCACCGACCACCTGCCGGAGGTCGAACGGATCCAGGCCCTGGCCCGCGCCGGGGACGAGCCGGTACGGACCGGGCTCACCGAGATCGGCCGGTTGCTCGGGCAGGCGGCGTCGGTGCTGTCCGGGCTGCTCGACCCGGAGGTGGTGGTGGTCGGCGGGCACCTGGCGGCGCTCGCGCCGTGGCTGCTGCCGGCCGCCCACGCCGAACTCGCGGCCCGCACACCCGTCCCGCCCGGCGTGCGGCTGGAGGCCAGCACGCTCGGCTCGGCGGCCGGGGCCCTGGGCGGAGCCACCGCCGCACTGGCCACAGTGGAGGCCGGGCGCCTGCCCGCCGGATGACCCCTTGACCGCACCGGCCGGAAGGTGCCAACCTCGGTAGCGCCGCGTCCGGGACCGGGCAACCTGCGAAGCGGCGTGTTTTTCGGCGGTTGTCGAAGCGCTTCACCACCGCTCCGGGCCGACACCGCCGCACCCCCACCACCCCTTTTCGCGTGCGCGACGCCGCATCACCGGCTCGTCCGTCGAAGCGCTTCGACGGACGAGCGGCAACACGTACGCCGACCGGAGGCGCCCACCATGACCGACCCCGTCCCCCACCGTCTCGACGACCTGCTGGCCCGGCTCACGCTGCCGGAGAAGCTCGGCCTGCTGCACCAGTGGCAGGCGCCGGTGCCCCGGCTCGGCCTGCGCGCGTTCCGCACCGGCACCGAGGCGCTGCACGGCGTCGCGTGGCTCGGCACGGCCACCGTCTTCCCGCAGGCGATCGGCCTGGCCGCGACCTGGAACCCGGACCTGATCCGGGCGGTCGGGGCCGCCGTCGGCGACGAGGTACGTGTCAAGCACCGGGCCGACCCCGACCGCGTCGGCCTCAACGTGTGGGCGCCGGTGGTCAACCCGCTGCGCGACCCCCGGTGGGGACGCAACGAGGAAGGCTGGTCCGAGGACCCGTGGCTGACCGGCCGGCTGGCCACCGCGTACGCGCTCGGGTTGCGCGGCGACCACCCGATCCGGCTGCGGACCGCGCCGACGCTCAAGCACTTCCTCGGCTACAACAACGAGACCGACCGGGCCACCACCTCCAGCGACCTGCCGCCGCGGGTGCTGCACGAGTACGAGCTGCCGGCGTTCCGCGCGCCGCTGGCGGCCGGCGCGGCGGTGGCGGTGATGGCGTCGTACAACCTGGTCGACGGCGTGCCGTCGCACCTCAGCCCGCTCATCGAGGGCGAGCTGCGCGGCTACGCCGACGACGAGATCATGGTGGTCGGCGACGCCGGTGCGGTCGGCAACATCGCCGGCGTGCAGGAGTACCTGCCCGACCACGTGGCCGGGTTCGCCGCCGCGCTGCGCGCCGGCATCGACAGCTTCACCGAGGACGACGAGGACAGCACCCCCACAGTGGAACGTCTCACCGAGGCGCTGGCGCGCGGGCTCGTCAACGTCTCCCACGTGGACCGGGCGGTGCGGCGGATCCTGTCCGTCCGGTCGCGGCTGGGCGACCTCGACCCCGATCCCCACGACGACGTGCCGCCCCACACGCTCGACAGCCTCGCCCACCGGGAACTCGCCCGCGAGGCCGCCCGCCAGTCGGTGGTGCTGCTGCGCAACGACGGCCTGCTGCCGCTGCGGCCCGGCACGCGCGTCGCCGTGCTCGGCCCGCTCGCCGACACCGTGCTCACCGACTGGTACAGCGGCACCCCGCCGTACACCGCCAGCGCGTACGCCGGCCTGCTCGGACGCCTGCCCGAGGTGACCACCCATCCCGGCGCGGACCGGATCACGCTGCACGTCGGTGACCGGGCGGTACGCGACGACGGCGACGGCCCGCTGGCGCTCGGCGACGGCCCGGCCGAGTTCGACGTCGTCGACTGGGGGCGCGACGTGGTGGCGCTGCGTGCCGTCGGCACCGGCCGGTACGTCGGCGCCGACGACACCGGGGCGCTCGTGGCCGACCGCGACGGACCGGGCGGCTGGGTGGTACGCGAGACGTTCCGCCTGCACCACCGGCCCGACGGCACCGCGCTGCTGCACCACCTGGCCACCGGCCGGCACGTCGGCGTCGCACCGGACGGGCGGCTGAGCGTCGCCACCGGCGACCCGGCCGTGTTCACAGTGACGCTGCTCGTGGACGGGGCCGCCGAGGCCGCCGCGCTGGCGGCCGCCGCCGACGTGGCCGTGGTGGTGCTCGGCAACCACCCGATGGTCAACGGCCGGGAGACCGAGGACCGGGCCGACCTGGCGCTGCCGACCGGCCCGGCGGAGCTGCTGCGGGCCGTGCACGCCGCGAACCCGCGTACCGTGCTGGCGCTGACCAGCAGCTACCCGTACGCGGCCGGCTGGGCCCAGGAGCACCTGCCGGCGGTGCTGTGGAGCGCCCACGGCGGACAGGAACACGGCAACGGGCTGGCCGACGTGCTGCTCGGCGCCGCCGACCCGGGCGGAAGGCTCACCCAGACCTGGTACGCCGACGCCGCCGAACTGCCCGACCTGCTCGACTACGACGTCATCGGCGCCGACGCCACCTACCTCTACCACCGGGGCGAGCCGCTGTACCCGTTCGGGCACGGGCTCAGCTACGCCGAGTTCGACTACGCTGACCTCCGGCTGAGCACCGCCACGGCGCGCGCCGGCGAGGAGGTGGAGGTGAGCGTCGAGGTCACCAACACGGGCCGCCGCCCGGGCACCGAGGTCGTGCAGCTCTACACCCGGCAGCGGCGCTCCCGGGTCAAGCAGCCGCTGCGGCAGTTGCGCGACTTCGCCCGCGTCACGCTCGACCCGGGCTGCGCCGCCCGGGTGACGATGCGTCTTCGTACCGCCGACCTGGCCTGGTGGGACGAGACCCGCGCCGCGATGGTGGTGGAGGACGCCGTCCACTCGGTGCTGGTGGGCCGGTCCGCGCGGGACATCCGGCTCGCCGGCGCGCTCACCGTCACCGGCGGCGACGCCACAGCCGAGCCGGCGGGCACCAGCTTCGGGACGGCCCGGTGACCGGCCGGGCCCCTGGCGAGCAGGTCACCATCGCCGACGTGGCCCGCCATGCCGGGGTGGCGGCCAGCACCGTGTCGTACGTGCTCAGCGGCAAACGCACCATCTCGGCCACCACCCGCAGCCGGGTGCTGGCCAGCGTCCGCGCGCTCGGCTACCACCCGCACGCCGGGGCCCGCGCGCTCGCCAGCCGCAGGGCCAACGTGATCGCGCTGGTGCTGCCGCTGCGTACCGGCATGCAGGTGCCAGTGGTGATGCGCTTCGCCACCGCCGTGGTCACCACCGCCCGCCGCCACGACCACGACGTGCTGCTGGTCACCGCCGACGAGGGACCGGCCGGGCTGCACCGCATCGCCGGCAGCGCGCTCGTCGACGGCGTGCTGCTGATGGACGTGGAGCTGGAGGACTCCCGGGTGCCGCTGCTGCGCGAGCTGGCCCTACCCGGCGTCCTGATCGGGCACCCCGCCGACAGCACCGGACTGGCCTGCGTGGACCTGGACTTCCGGCGCGCCGGTGAGCTGTGCGTGGAACACCTGGCCGCCGCCGGGCACCGGCGCGTCGCGCTGCTCGGCGCGCCCGCCGCGGTCTACGACCGGGGCACCGGATTCGCCCACCGCACCCGCGCCGGGGTACGCGCCGCCGCGCAGCGACTCGGCGTCGACGCGGTGACCCGGCCCTGCGAGGAGGGACCGGCGGCGGTACGCCGCGACCTGGAGACGCTGCTCGCCGACCACCCGGACGTCACCGGGCTGGTGGTGCAGAACGAGTCGGCGGTCGGTCCGGTGCTCGCCACGCTGCCGCTGCTGGGCCGCCGGGTGCCCCGCGACGTGTCCGTCGTGGCGATCTGCCCGGACGAGCTGGCCGAACAGTCAGGGCTCACCTGCGTGCCGGTGCCCGCCGAGGAGGTCGGCCGGCAGGCGGTGGCGTTGCTGATGCGGCGGTTGAGCGGCGAGCCGGTGCCGGAGGTGACGTTGCTGGAACCGCACCTCACCGTGCGGGACACCAGCGCCGGGACCGGACGGTGACGGCGCACCGCATCCACGACACCGCGCCGGCCGACGACTGGACCGACGCGTTCCTCACCGGCAACGGCGAGCTGGGCCTGATGGTCCCCGGACGGCCGCACGCGGAGCGGATCGTGGTGAACCACCACCGGCTCGTCCTGCCCAACGGCACCCGGCACGCCCGCGCGCCCGAGCTGGCCGGCCGGATGCCGCACATCCGCGCACTGGTGCTCGCCGGGCGACGGGCCGAGGCGGCCCGGCTGCTCACCGGCGGCCGGGAGCTGGAGTGGACCCAGTCGTTCCACCCCGGGTTCGCGCTCACCGTCGACGCGCCGCCCGGACCGGTAGGCGGCTACCGGCGTGACACCGACTTCACCACCGGGGAGGTGACTGTCGAGTGGCGGAACGGGCGGCGGCGCTGCTTCGCGTCCCGCGCCGACGGCGTCGCGGTACTCCACCTCGACCAGGGCGACTGCGTGGTCGAGGTGACGGGTGAGCTGCCCGGCAGACCGGCCGACGTGGTGTACGAGCAGGCCGCGTACCGCCGCGACGGGCTGGTGTTCCTGCGGGTACGCGCCCGCTACCCGGACGCCGGTGGCGCGTACGGGTTCGAGGGGCTGACGCTGCTGCGCGGCGACGCGAGCGTCGACGGCGACCGGGTGCGGGTACGCGGACCGGCGCTGCTCACCACGCTCGTCGACCGGCCCGGCGCGCCGCCCTGGCGTACCCGGGCCTCGGAGCGGCGGCTCGCCGCGCTCGCCGGGAACTACGAGGAGCTGCTGGCCCGGCACGTGCCCCGCCATCACGGCCCGTACACCCGGGTCGGCCTGGACCTCGGCGTGCCCGCCGCCGACCGGGCGCTGCCAGTCGGTGAGCTGCTGGCCCGGCAGGCCGCCGCGCCGGACCGGCTGGACCCGGCGCTGCTGGAACGGCTCTTCCACTCCGGCCGGTACCTGCTGTTCAGCGCCAGCGGGGTGCTGCCGCCCCGGCTGACCGGGCTGTGGCTGGGCTCCTGGGACGCCGCGTGGGCCGGCGACTTCACCACCGACGCGAACCTGAACCTCCAGCTCGCGGGCGCGAACGTGGGCGCGCTGCCGGAAGTCACAGCGGCGCACGCCCGGCTGGTCGCCGCGCAGGTGGACCACTGGCGCGCCAACGCCCGCGCGGTGCACGGGGCACGCGGGCTGCTGGCGCCCAGCCGCACCGACGGCGAGCACGGGCACCTGTTCCACGTCCACCCGGAGTGGCCGTTCACCGCGTGGCTGGCCGGCGCGGACTGGCTGCTGCACCCGCTGTACGAACACCACCTGGTCACCGGTGAGCCGCTGGGCGAGGTGGCCGGCTGGCTGGCCGAGGTGGCGGACTTCTTCGCCGACGTGCTGACCGTCGTGGACGGCCGTCCCGCGCTGGTGCCGTCGTACTCGCCGGAGACCGGCCCGTACGACGACACCGGCCGGACCGCGCCCGTCGCGGTCAACGCCACCATGGACGTCGCCGCGGCCCGGCACGCGCTGCGGCTGGCCGCCGAGGTGATCGGCGGCGACCGGTGGGCCGGGGTGCGGGCGCCGGACTACCTGGTCGACGGGCGCGGTGCGCTGGCCGAGTGGGCGTGGCCCGGCAGCACCGGCGACGAGGACCACAGGCACGTCAGCCACCTGTATCCGGTGTGGCCGCTCGACGAGATCAACCCGGACGACACCCCGGAACTGGCCGTCGCCGCGCACCGGGCGTTGACGCTGCGCGGCGACGAGAACCGGTCGGCGCACGGCAGCCTGCACCGGGCGCTGGCGGCGGCCCGGCTGCGCGACGGCGAGCTGGTCGCGGCGAACCTGCGCAAGATCCTCGGCGCGGACATGTTCTTCCGGTCGCTGATGAGCGCCCACAACCCGGGCCGGACCACGTACAACGCCGACGCCGCGCACGCGCTGCCGGCGGTGCTGATCGAGTCGCTGGTCCAGTCGCGCCCGGGGACGCTGCGGCTGCTGCCCGCGCCGCCGCCCGGCCTGCCCGCCGGCACGCTGCGCGGCATCACCTGCCGGGGCCGGGTCACCGTCGAGGAGCTGACCTGGGCGCCGGGCCGGGTGCGGGCGCGGCTGGTGTCCCCGGTGGCGCAGCGCGTGGTCGTGCACGCGCCGGGCGGTCACCGTGCGGTGGCGCTGACCCCGGACCGGCCGTACGAGGTGGCGTTCGGCTAGAGGTTGTCCGGGCGGGTCAGCGCCGGGTGCCTCTCCCCCGGCGCCGCGTACCAGGGCGGGGCGTCGTCGGTCAGTGCGGTGCCGATCCGCAGCCGCGCCCAGTCGTCCAGGTCCGGCAGCGCGTCCGGCGCGAACCAGGCGGCCGCCAGCGACTCGTCGCCGTCGGCCGTCGGCGCTCCACCGATCGCCCGGCAGCGGAACCAGACGTTGAGGTATTCGCAGGCGTCGCCGTTGGGGTAGACCACCGGGTGGGTGGCGACACCTGCCAGCCGGTCGATCGTCACCGCCACGCCCGTCTCCTCGTGGACCTCCCGCACCAGCGCGTCGGCGGGCTGCTCGCCCGGGTCCACGGTGCCCGCCGGAACGGACCATCGGCCGTTGTCGCCCCGGCGGGCCAGCAGCACCCGCCCCGCGTCGTCGGTCACCACGCCGCTGACGCCGTACAGCATCAGCAGGTCGTGGCCGACGTGGCGGCGCAGCCGGGCGATGTAGGGCGAGACGGCCATGGCGAGCAGGCTACCGGCGGGCCTGCCCGTGCCGCCGGACCATGCCCTCGGCCAGCGCCGCGCCGTCCAGGTCACCGGCGGCCAGCCGCCCGGCGACGGTACGGCGCACCATCCGGTCGGCGAGCGCCGGAGCGTGCCGGGCCAGCGCCATCTCGATCCGGCCCCGCCGGGTGGTGGCCACGTCCCGTGGCGCGCGCCGGGCGGTGGCGGCGCGCAGGATCGCCGCGACCACGCCCTCGACCGGCTCCGGCCGCGACACCCCGCTCAGCGACAGCCCGGCCGCCACCGTGCTGTCGTGGATCGGGGAGGCGACCATGCTGGGGTAGACGACGCTGACGCCGACGTGCGTGCCGACCTCGTGGCGCAGTGCGTCGGCGTACGCGACGAGCGCCCGCTTGCTGACCCCGTACGCGGCGGCCAGCGGCAGCGGCAGCACGGCCATCCGGCTGGCCACGAAGACCACCCGGCCGTGGGCGGCCTCCAGGGCCGGCATGGCGGCGGCGGTGGTCCGCCAGGCGGCGAGCAGGTTCACCTCGATCTGGCGGCGGACCACCTCGTCCGGCGGCAGCTCGGCGGGCGCGGGGCCGCCCACACCGGCGTTGTTGATCAGCAGGTCCAGCCCGCCGAGCCGGTCGACGGCGGCGGCCACCGCCGGTGGCGTCGCGGCCGGGTCGGTCAGGTCGACGCCGAGCACCGGCGGTGTGGCGTCGGCGTCGGCGTGCAGGTCCAGCCCGACCACGTGCGCGCCGGCGGCGGTGAGCGCCGCGCCCAGGTGCTGTCCGAACGTGCCCCGGGCGCCGGTGACCAGCACCCGCCGCCCGGCCAGCCCGCTGGTCCGGCCCGGCGCGCTCATCGTGCCGCTCCGGCGCGGCGACGGCCGACGGCCAGTTCGCGGCCGAGCTCGGCCAGGTAGACGTCGAAGTCGACGCGCATGTGCGGGCGGCGCTGCCCCCACCGGGCGGTGGCGGCGCGCAGTTCGTCGCGGCAGGCGGCGGCCTGGCGGGCCGCGTCCGGTGGCGCCCAGGTGCCGGCCAGGCGTGCGGCCACCAGCCGGGCCTGCGCCTCGACCAGGGGGAACGCCGCGCCGGTGGACTGCATGAGCCCGACGAACGCCAGCCCGGGCGCGTCCAGGTGGAACACGTGCCGGTACAGGGGCAGCCGGTCCGCGCCGTCGCCGAGCAGCGCCGGGTCGAGGAACGGCATCTCCACCCGGTAGCCGGTGCACCAGACGACCAGGTCGACCTCGTCGTGGCGGCCGTCGGTGAACTCGACCCGGTCGCCGTCGAAGCGGGCGATGCCGGGCCGGGCCTGGATGTCGCCGTGGGTGAGCCGGGACAGCAGCGCGTCGGACAGCGTCGGGTGGTCCTGGAGGAAGCCGTGCGCCGGTGCGGGCAGCCCGTACCGGGTGGGCGGCCCGACGGCGGTGGTGATCATGGTCTGGCTGATCCGCTGCCGCAGCCGCCAGGGCAGCCGGCGGGCGAGCGCGCCGTTGAGCGTGTCCGACGGGCGGCCCAGCAGGTACTTGGGCACCACCCACACGCCCCGGCGCAGCGACAGCAGCGTGCGCGCGGCGGCGTACGAGGCGTCGACCGCGATGTCCATGGCGGAGTTGCCGCCGCCGACCACGAGCACCCGGCGCCCGGCGAGCTGCTCCGGGCCGCGGTAGTCGTGGCTGTGCATCTGCTCGGCCGTGCACTCACCCGGGTACGGCTCGGGTCGCTTCGGCACCCGGTTGTGCCCGTTGGCGACCACCACCGCCTCGACGTCGACCTCGACCGGGCCGTCCGGGCCGGTGGCGCGCACCCGCCAGCCGTCGCCGGCGCGGGTGACCCGCTCGACGGTGTGCCGCAGCCGTACCGCCTCGCGCAGCCCGAACCGGTCGGCGTAGCCGCCGAGGTAGCCGGCGATGCGGGTGTGGTCGGGGTAGTCGGGCCAGTCCGCCGGCATCGGGTGGTCGGCGAACTCGGTGCGCCCCTTGCTGGTGTTCAGGTGCAGCGTCCGGTACGCGGGCGAGCCGGGTGCGCCGTACACCCAGAGGCCGCCAAGCGTGTCGGCCGCCTCGAACGCGATCGCCGGGACACCGGCGTCGGCGAGCGCCTTGAGTGTGGCCAGCCCGGCGGCTCCGGCGCCGACGACGGCGACCCTCGGTACGGCCATGCCCGCCTCCTTAATCCAACGACCGATGGATAATCCCCGGAGCGGAGGCCGGCGTCAAGGGCGGGTGTCTCCCGGGCCGCCGACGTACAGCGCGTCGAGGAACCGGTGCACGAACGCCCTGAACTCGCGCCGCTCCCGCGCGCCCGAGCCGGTCCCGGCGGCCAGCGCCACCACGTGCCCGTGCACCGCCCAGACCAGGGAACGCACCGTCACGTGCGGGGTCGGCTCGGTCAGCGCGCCGGCCCCGGCCGCGGCCACCAGCAGCTCCTCGACCAGCCCGTACAGCGGCGCGGCGTAACGGCGGTCCAGCTCACCGTGCCGCTGCGGCTCCAGCCAGCGGCGCAGCCACAGCGCCGTCGTCTCCGGCCGGTCCTCCAGGAAGTCGACGAACACGTCGACCAGGTCGTGCAGCGCCCGCAGCGCGTCGGGCGGCCCGGCCGACAGGGCCGCCCGGGCGCGTTCCCCGGCCGCCTCGATGACCTCCCGCTCGGCGCTGAACACCCGGGCGAAGCAGGCGTCGTAGAGCTGCGCCTTGGTGCCGGTGTGGTGCACGACGGTGGCCGCGTCCACGCCCGCGGCGGCGGCGACGTCGCGGACGCTCACCGCGTCGAAGCCCCGTTCGGCGAACAACGCGGTCGCGGCGGCGAGCACCAGGTCACGGGTCGGCCGCTGGTCGTCGCGGCGGGGCCGGCCCGGCCGGCGGCGAGGCATGGTCATCCGGCCATTGTTCCCCCTACAATCCAGCAACCGTTGGATTGGGGGCGGCGTGCCCCGAGGACAGGAGACCGCCATGACCGGGCTGGATCAGCGCTCCGACGCGGTCACCCTGCCGCGCGGCCCGCTCGTCGGGTTCGCCACCGGCTCGCTCGGCATGGGCGTCTGGGTCACCGTGCCCGGGCTGCTGCTGCTCTACTTCCTGACCGACGTGCTGGCGGTCGCGCCGTGGCTGGCCGGGCTCACCCTGCTGCTGCCGAAGATCGCCGACGTGCTGCTGCACCCGTGGATCGGGCACCGCTGCGACGTCGAGCAGGCCCGCCGGGGCCACCGCCGCCGACTGCTGCTGGCCGGGTGCGTGCTGCCGCTGGCGTTCGCCGCGCTGTTCGCGGTGCCCGGCGACCTCACCGGCGCCGCCGCCGCGGGCTGGGTGGCGGTGTTCTTCGTCGTCGGCAACCTGCTGTTCGCCGCGTACCAGGTGCCCTACCTGGCGACCCCGGCGGACCTGCGGATCGGCTACCACGAGCGGACCCGGCTGATGGCGTTCCGGATGGTGGTGCTGACGCTCGGCATCCTGGTCTCCGGGCTGCTCGCGCCGCTGCTGGCCGGTGGCGACGACGCCACCCGCGACGGTTACCTGCGGATGGGCGTGGTGCTGGCGGCCGGCATGCTCGCCGCGATGCTCGTCGGCGTCGCCGGGATCGGCCGGTTGCGCCGCACCGCCGCCGACACGGCCCCGCCGCACGGCCCGGGCGGGTGGCGGGCCCTGGCGGCGAGCCTGCGCGACCGGCAGTTCCGCTGGCTGGTCGGCGCGTACCTGGCCATGTCCACCACCACCCACCTGGTGCTGGCCGGTGTGCCCTACTACGCCGAGTACGAGCTGGGCCGCCCCGGGCTCACCACGGTGCTGGTGGCCGCGTTCGTCGCGCCCGCGCTGCTGGTCACCCCCGGCTGGCTGGCGGTGGCACGGCGAATCGGCAAGCAACGAGCCCTGCTCGCCGGGCAGGTCGCGTTCGCCGCCGGGTCGCTGGTGCTGGCGGTCGGCCGGCCCGCCGGGCTGCCGGTGCTGGTCGCCGCCGTGGCGGTGCTCGGGGTGGCGTTCGCCGGCATGCAACTGCTGCCGTTCTCGATGCTGCCCGACGTGATCCGCGCGGCCGACGGCACCGAGCGGGCCGGCACGTACACCGGGGTGTGGACCGCCACCGAGGCCACCGGCGCGGCGCTGGGCCCCTACGCGTACGCGCTGTGCCTCGCAGCCGGCGGGTTCGTGGCCTCGACCGCCGGGCAGAGCGTGACCCAGTCCCCGGCCGCGCTCGACGCGCTGCGCTACGGCTTCGGGCTGCTGCCCGCCGCCGTGATGGTGGTCGCGGTGCTGCTGCAACGCCGCTACACCCTCGACGGCGCGGCCCGGGCCGACGCCGCCGGATAGACTTCGCCCCCGATGGACGCCGAGCCCGCCACCGACATCCGCCCCTGCGCCCACTGCGGACGCGACGTGCCGCAACGCGTCGGCGCGGGCCGCCCGTTCCGCTACTGCCGGGACAACGACGGCGCCTGCCAGCGGGCCGCCCGCAACTCGCGGATGCGCCACCGCAACTCCCCCGGCCTGCCCGGGCAGGTGGCCCGCACCTGGGAGGCGGTGGACCGGCTCGACCAGATCGTGGAGACGCTCACCGAGGCGCTGCACGCCGAACTGTCACCGGCCGGTGTGGAACGCCAGCTCGCCGAGCTGCGCGCGGAGACGTCCGCGCAGGTCGCGGCGGCGCACGCCGAACGCGACGAGGCCCGCCGCGAGGCCGAGGACGCCACCGCGGCGGCTGCTCGCGAGCGGCAGCAGGCCCGCGCCGCGTACGCCGAACGCGACGACGCCGCCGACCGCGCCGAGCGGGCACAGGCCACCGCGTCCGCCGCCGCCGAGCGGGCCACCGCCGCCGAGGACGCCCGCGACGCCGCACGCGCCGAGGCGGGCGCCGCGCAGGCGCTGCGGGTGCAGGCCGAACGTGACCGCGACGCCGCGCGGCACGAACTGCGCACGGTACGCACCGAACGCGACGCCGAACGCCGCCGGGCGGCCGAGCTGACCGCCGAACGGGACACCGCCCGGGCCGACGCCGGGCGGGCCACCCGCTCCGCCACCGAGGCCCTGGACCGGGCCGAACAGTCCCGCGCCGAGGCCGACCGGGCGCGCGCCGAGGCGCAGGACGCCCAGGGCCGGGCCGCCGAGGCGGAACGTGCGGCCCGGGTCGCGACCGAGCAGGCCGACGCGCAGGCGGCTGCCGCCCGGCAGGCTCGGGCCGAGCGGGACCGCGCCGACGCGGCACGTGTCGACACCGAGGCGGCACTGGAGCGCGTGCGCGCCGAAGCTGCCGCTTCGGCCGAGCGGGCCCGTGCGGAAGTGGCCGCCGCGGTGGAGCAGGCTGCCGCCCGTACCGCCGAGCGGGACGCGCTGGCCGCGGAGCTGGCCGAGGCGCGGCGGGCAGTGAGCGCCGCGGAGGCCCGGGCGGCCGAACTGGCCGCACGCACGGCCGTGATCGAGGCGGACCGGGACGCCGCGCAGCGGCGCGCCGGGCAGCTCGCCGACCAGGTCAGCGATCTGGCCACGGCACTGGCGCGGCTGGGCACGCGGACCGGCTGAGGCGGCCACGGGCTGGGAACGGGGCAGCGCCACACCCGGGCCGGCGGCGAGGATCGGGGCATGGGAAAGACATACGAGCGCATCGACGGCCGGCTGCGGGACTTCATCGAGGCGCAGCCGATGTTCTTCGTCGCCACCGCCCCGCTGTCCGCTGACGGCACCGTCAACCTCTCCCCGAAAGGGCTGCGCGGCTGCCTGGCGGTGCTCGACGAGCACACGGTGGCATACCTCGACTTCGCCGGCAGCAACGCCGAGACCATCGCCCACCTGCGGGAGAACGGCCGGGTCACGCTGATGTGGTGCGCGTTCGCGGGCCCGCCCAACATCGTGCGGGTGCACGGGCGCGGCGAGCCGGTGTTCCGCGACGATCCGCGCTGGCCCGGCCTGCTGACCCACTTCCCCGACATCGACCCGGGTCCGCACGGGCTGCGGGCGGTCATCGTGGTGCACGCCGAGCTGATCCGCGACACCTGCGGCTACGCGGTGCCGTTCATGACCTACGACGCCGACCGGGACCTGCACGAGCGGCGGTTCGCCCGGGAGGACGACGCGTCGCTGAGCGCGTACTTCGCGGGCAAGGACCACGTGGCCACGAGCATCGACGGGCTGCCCGGCCTGCCGTTGCCGCTGCCGCCCACGCCGGCGGTGTGAGCGCGGTCAGTGGATGCCGGCCATCAGGTGCCGGATCTGGCGGGTGAACATCACCGCGGCCAGGCCCAGCACCACCGAGGCCAGCCCGAAGGTCAGGAAGTACACCGGCTGGGACCAGGTGTCGGCCAGCCGTGCCACCTGGCCGCCGATGGCGTCGCCGACGGCGGTGGCGAGGAACCACAGGCCCAGCATCTGGCTGGCGTACTTGACCGGGGCGAGTTTCGTGGTGGCCGACAGGCCGACCGGGCTCAGCGACAGCTCACCGGCGACCTGGATCGCGTACACCGCGACGAGCCACAGCGGTGAGACCAGGTCGCCGCCGACGGCGGCCTGCGCGGCGGCGGCCATCAGCACGAACGACAGGCCGTTGAGCACCAGGCCGACGGCGAACTTCGTGGGCGTGGACACCCGGTGCCCGAGTTTGAGCCACAGCGCGGCGGCCAGCGGTGCGCCGATGATGATGAGGATCGGGTTCACCGACTGCAGCCAGGACGCCGGGAACGTGAACCCGCCCACCGAGCGGTCGGTCCGGTCGGCGGCGAAGATGTTCAGCACCGACCCGGCCTGGTCGTAGATGAGCCAGAACGAGGCGGCGAACAGGAACAGCCACACGTACGCCTTCATCCGGCTGCGTTCGGTGCCGCTGATCTCCCGGTCGGTGAGGATCCGCGCGAAGTAGCCGACAGTCACCAGCACCGTCACCACGGTCAGCAGGTTGACCACCGTGTCGACGGTGAACCAGCCGGCCACCAGCAGCACCAGCAGGACGGCGAGCAGCACGACGGTCGCCACGCCGATGCGGGTCAGTGCCCGCCGCCGGTCGGCGCCGAGCAGCGGGTCCGCCGGGCGGGCGCCCGCGTCGCCGAGGTTGCGCCGGCCCAGCACGTACTGGAGCACGCCGAAGGTCATGCCGACCGCGGCGGCGCCGAACCCCAGATGCCAGTTGATCCTCTCACCGAGGAATCCGGTGATCAGCGGCGCGATGAACGCGCCCAGGTTGATGCCCATGTAGAAGATCGAGAACCCGGCGTCGCGCCGGGGTGAGTCGCGCTCGTACAGGTCACCGACCATGGTGGAGATGTTCGGTTTGAGCAGGCCGGTGCCGAGCACGATCAACGCCATGCCGGCGAACACGCTCCACCCGGTGGGGATCGCCATCACGTAGTGGCCGGCGGCGATCACCACGCCGCCCCACAGCACGCTGCGCCGCGCGCCGATCAGCCGGTCGGCGACCCAGCCGCCGGGCAGCGCCATCAGGTAGACCATGGCGTTGTACGTGCCGTACACCGCGTTCGCGCTGGACTCGCCGAGGTCCAGCCCGCCGTCGGCGACCGCCGCGGTCAGGTATAGCACGAGGATCGCCCGCATGCCGTAGAAGCTGAACCGCTCCCACATCTCGGTGAGGAAGAGCGTGGACAGCGCGCGCGGGTGACCGAAGAAGGTCTTCCCGGCTGGCGGTCGGGCCCCGACCGGCGCGTCACTGCTCATCGTCACCTCCGGCACGCAAACAGGTGGGTAACATCCCCGTTGACAGGCGAAACACTCCACCGATTCGGCCCGGCCGGGGACGACCCCGCCGGGCAGCTGTCATGGCCGGTTACCCTTGATACTCCCGACCCGCGTACGGCCCTGCCGCCGTGGGCCGGGGAATGGGCGAGCGGTGACCGGTCGTTACACCTGAAGACCAGCACCACGAACGAGGGGAAGTCGATCATGGGCGAGCGCATGCTGCGCGGTAGCCGGCTTGGCGCGGTCAGCTACGAATCCGACCGCAACACGGAGCTCGCGCCGCGCCAGACCCGCGAGTACCTCTGCGCCAAGGGCCACCAGTTCGAGGTGCCGTTCGCCGTCGACGCCGAGGTCCCGACGACCTGGGAGTGCAAGTTCGACGGCAGCGTCGCCCGCCTGGTCGACGGCACCGAGCCGGAGCAGAAGAAGGCCAAGCCGCCGCGTACCCACTGGGACATGCTGCTGGAGCGGCGTTCGATCGCCGAGCTGGAGGACATCCTCGCCGAGCGGCTCCAGGAGGTCCGGACCCGCCGCGGTCGTGCCTGACCGTCCGTAACGCACCGAAACGCCCCCGGGATCACCCGGGGGCGTTTCCGTTGCCCGGACCGGGCAGAGGCGGCCGCCACTTCGGGGAAGTAGCGGTAACGCCTATGCCCTGATGCCGCCACCTCCCCGAAACGGTGTCGATCATGGGGTGGTCAGGGCGTCGACTCGCGCTCGGCCACCAGTTCGGGGAGGTGGGTGTATCCGGGCCGCGGTGATGCCACCACCTCGCCGAGCTGGCGTCGATCACGCGAGCATGCCACCCGGTACGGGCTCGTCGGCGACGACCCGGTAACCGCCGGCCCGCCGTGCCGAATCGAGGGTCGGGCCGCCAGTTCGGGGAGGTGGTGGGGTCGGGCGCGGTTTGATGCCGCCACCTCGGCGAAGTGGAGTTGATCAAGCCGATGGCGTGGCGGGCGCGCGTCAGCGGTCGACGATCTCGCCCTCGATGGCCTTGCCCGGGTCGGTGACCGGCTGCGGCGAGGGCGCAGGACCAGGCGACGGTGACGGTGCGGGCTCCGGGGCCGGCTGCGGCGCACCCCGGTACACGCGTACCCGGCGCGGCCCGAACAGGTCACCGGCGACCATCGACGACACCCGACGCTCGGTCGCCCGGCGCACCCCGCCACCGGCCAGCCGGCGCAGCGGCGGCACCAGCAACAGCAGGCCCACCAAGCCGCTGACCAGGCCCGGCATCGCCAGCAGCAGCGCACCCAGCAGACCGACCAGCCCGTCGGTCACCTCCGGCCCCGGCGGGCGGCCCGCCTGGGCGGCGGCCCGGAAACTCCGCCACGCCCGCATGCCCTCGCGGCGCAGCAGCACCAGACCCAGCAGGGACGCCCCGAACACCAGCAGCACCGCCGCGCCGAACCCGACGGCCCGGCCGACCAGCACGAAAACGGTCAGCTCCAGCAGCGCGAGCAGCAGCAGGGCCGGTGGTACGTACTTCAGTCCTCGGCGCATCTCACCTCATCAGCCCGGGGTCATCACGCCCCTCAAGCATGACACGCCCTCGCTCAAGGCCAGCGCGCGAGCGCATCCGGGCGGGCGGACACGGTCGCCAGGCGGTCCCGCACCCCCCAGCGGGTGACCCGCCACAGCGCCTCGGCCACGATCAGGGGGCTCATCTTGCTGTCGCCGTGTTCCCGCTCGGCGAACGTGATCGGCACCTCCACGATCCGCACCCCGGCGCGGTGCGCCAGCCGGGACAGCTCCACCTGGAACGCGTACCCCTGGGAACGCACCGAGTCCAGGTCGATCGCGTCCAGCGCGCTCGACCGGTACACCCGGTACCCGCCGGTGGCGTCGCTGACCGGCATGCCCAGCGCCAGCCGCGCGTACAGGTTGCCCACCCGGGACAGCAGCAGTCGCCGCCACGGCCAGTTCAGCACCCGCGCGCCGCGGGTCCACCGGGAGCCGATCACCACGTCGGCGTCGCGGGCGGCGTGCAGCAGCGCCGGCAGGTCCTCCGGGGCGTGCGAGCCGTCGGCGTCCATCTCCACCACCGCGTCGTAGCCGTGGGCGCGGGCCCAGGCGAAACCGGCCAGGTAGGCCGCGCCGAGCCCTTCCTTGCCCTCCCGGTGCAGCACGTGCACCCGCGGGTCGTTCCGGGCGAGCGTGTCGGCGATCGCGCCGGTGCCGTCGGGGCTGTTGTCGTCGGCGACGAGGACGTCCACCGCCGGCGCCGCCGCGCGTACCCGGGCGACGATGCGCCCGACGTTGTCGGCCTCGTTGTAGGTGGGGATGACCACCAGGACCCGCCCCACCCCGGGATGGCCGACCGTCCGCCTGCCGGCTGCCACGCCCACCGTCGCACCGCCTCCCGCTCGTCGGCTCAGCCGGGAGCGACCTCCCGGCGGCGGCGCAGCACGGCCGCGCCGGCCAGGGCCGCGACCGCCAGCGCCGTCAGCGCCACCTCCGGCCACACCCCGGCCGTGGTCGCCGGGGTACGCCCGTCGCCGAGTTCCATCTGCCGCACCACCACCGCGGCGGTGTTGAACCCGGTCGCACCGTCTACCCGCCCGTCCGGGGAAACGAACCCGGACACCCCGACCGTGGAGGCCATCAACGCGGCCCGGCCGTGCTCCACCGCCCGCAGCCGCACCATGGCCAGCTGCTGGCGGGCCTCGGCCACGTCGAACGTGGCGTTGTTCGTCTGCACCACCAGCAGCTGCGCGCCGCCGGTGACGGTGTCCCGGACGATGCCGTCGTAGGCGACCTCGAAGCAGATCACGTCGCCGAGGACCGCCGGGCCGGCGTCCAGCACGCCGGGACGGTCACCGGGTACGAAATCGGACCGGACCCGGTCGACCTGAGAGCTGATCTTGCGGGCGACGGAGCGCAGCGGCACGTACTCGGCGAACGGCACGGGATGCCGTTTCGTGTACACCTGGTCCAGGTCGGCGCCGCTGCCCGGCCGCCACAGCAGCCCCGCGTTGCGCACCTGCCCCGGCCCGGGCCCGACCAGCACCGCGCCGACCAGGATCGGCGCGCCGATCGCGTCGGCGGCCTGGGAGATGCGCTCCCCCGCGCCCGGGTTGCGTAGCGGGTCGATGTCGCTGGAGTTCTCCGGCCACACCACCACGTCGGGCCGCTCCTGGCCGCCCTCGGCGACCCGCCGCGCCAGGTCCAGCGTCGCGTCGACGTGGTTGTTCAGCACCGCCTGCCGCTGGGCGTTGAAGTCCAGCCCGAGGCGTGGCACGTTGCCCTGCACGATCGCGACGGTGACGGTGTCGCCGGCGCCGCGTACCCCGGTCGGCACGGCCGTGCCCGCGGCGAGCAGCGCCACCAGCGCGGCGGTCAGCCCGGCGACCGGCCGCCACTGCCCCGGCGCGCGCCGCCAGTCCCGCCACGCGGCGGTGACCAGCAGCCCACCGGCGACCGCGACGGCGAACGTGACCAGCGGGGCGCCGCCGAGCGCGGCCAGCTTCAGCAGCGGCGACGTGTCCTGGCTGAACGCCAGCCGCCCCCACGGGAACCCGCCGAACGGGGTGCGGTCACGCAGCGCCTCCTGCCCCACCCACAGCACGCCGGTGAGCAGCGGCCACGCCGCCCGGTGCCGGTCGGCGAGCGGCGACACCCAGGCGGTGGCGGCGCCCAGCAGCGCCAGGTAGGCGGCCTGAAGCAGCGACAGCAGCGCCCACGGCAGGTAGCCGGTGTGCAGGTTCGTCCACTCCAGCAGCGGCGCGAACAACGCCAGCCCGGTCAGGAAGCCGAGCCCGGCGCCGGCGCGCAGCCGCCGCCGGTGCACGGCGGCGGCCAGCAACGCCACGCCGACCGGCGCCAGCGGCCACCACCCGTACGGCGGGAACGCCAGCAGCAGCGCCACCCCGGCGAGCACGGCGGCCGGCACGGCCAGCGTCAGCGGCAGGGGACGCGCGGCGCCGTCGCCGGGTGCCCCGTCGGTGGCACGCGGCTGTTCCCGGTCCAGCGTCGTCACCGGCTTCTCCCCACGATCACGGGCCGAAGGCTACCCGCCCGTACCGGTCGTCGGCCCGCGCCCCTGCGCCACCGATCGGACAACTGCGCCCGGCGGGCGGAGCCCCGCTGTCATGCTCGGCAGCATGAGCGCTGAGCGGGGACGGGGCCGCATCCTGCCGACCGCGCCCGGCTCCCGCGTCACCCGGGTCGAGTTGTTCTACGACCTCGTGTTCGTGTTCGCGTTCCTGAACGTCACCAACGTGCTCTCCGAAACCCTGAGCGGCAGGTCGTTGCTGGCCGGGCTGTTGCTGCTGTTGCTGCTGTGGTGGTGCTGGGTGTCCTTCGCCGCCCTGGGCAATGTCGTCCGCACCGACCAGGGGGTGATGCCGCTTGTCGGCGCGGTGACTGTGGCAGCCCTGTTCGTCCTGACCCTGGCCATGCCGGCGGCGTTCGCCGACGAGCCGGCGCAGCGGCATTCCGGGCCACCCGCCCCGGTCCTGTTCGCCTGCTGCTATCTGGTCATCCGGGCGGCCCAGGTGCTGGTGTTCCTCAGCCGCAGCAGCCACCGCGGATGAACCGCCGTGCGCCTCGGCCTGCCGCCGCTGATCAGCGTGGCGTTGATCCTCGCCACCGCGGCCCTGCCCGAGTCGCCCCAGCAGACCTGGCAGGCGTGGCTGCCGCTGGCGCTGTGGCTGGCCGCGTTCTGCATCGAGTACACCTCCGGGGGCCTCGCCCCCAGCACCGGGCTGACAGTCGTGTCCGCCGCCCACTGGGCGGAGCGGTACGCCCTGATCCTGCTCATCGCGCTCGGCGAGTCGATCATTTCGCTCGGGCTGGGGCCGAAGCTGAGCGCCGGTTTGCCGGCCACGTGGCCGGTGATCGTGGCGTCGGTGCTCGGCGTCACCATCATCGCGGCGCTGTGGTGGCTGTACTTCGACAGCCTGGCGCCCGCGCTGGAGCAGCGCCTGCATCGCACCCGCGACGTGCGCGCACGGGCAGCGTTCGCCCGCGACGCCTACGCCTACCTGCACCTGCCGCTGATCACCGGGATCATCCTGTTCGCCCTCGGCCTCAAGCGTTACCTCGCTGTCATCTCCGACCCGCACGGTGATCCCTGGCGGGCACACGCCGCCGCTCTGGACAACCGGGTGCTGTTCGCCGGGCTGGTCATCTACCTGTCGGGGCTGCTGGCGCTGGGGGTACGCGCGACGCACCGGGTTTCGGCGGTACCCACCGCCGTGGTGGTCGCGATGGCTGTGGGACTGCCGTGGGCCGGCCGGCTGCCGGCGGTGGCCGCGCTGGCGATTGTGGCGGTGGCCGGCGTCTCGGTGGTCCTGCTGGGCCTGCGGTCGACCGACCCGTGGCGCAGTCAGGTGCGCCGGACCGCGTTGGACGAGCAGGTCGCCGCTGAACAGGAGCAGTCCGAATGGCGCCGGCACCACCTGTGACCGGCGGGTGGGGAGTGTGGGCGTCACCGGCGACAGGCGACAATCGGGCGCATGCGGTTCGGTGTGCTCGGCGCGACCCAGGCGTACGCGGCCGACGGCAGCGTGCTGCCCGTCGCCGGCGGGCGGCTGCGCGCGCTGCTGGTGCTGCTGCTGCTCGACGCCGACCGCACCGTGGCGCCGCAGCGCCTCGTCGACGGCGTGTACGGCGACCGGCCACCCGAGCAGGCCGCGAACGCGCTGCAGTCGCAGGTGTCGCGGCTGCGGCGGCTCCTGCCGGACGCGCACATCGAGTTCGGTCCGGCCGGCTACCGGCTGGCCGTGGACCCGCAGCGCGTCGACGTGCACCGCTTCACCGGCCTTGCGGCGGCCGGGCGGGCGGCGCTCGCCGCCGGTGATCCGGCCGGCGCGGCGGCGCTGCTGCGCGACGCGCTCGGCCTGTGGCGCGGCGAACCCCTCGCGGACGTGACCGGCGCGCCGTTCGCCGACGCCGAGGCGGCCCGGCTGCGGGACGCGCGGCTGGCCGCGGTCGAGGACCGCGTCGAGGCGGAGCTGGCGCTGGCGCCGGCCGGTGCGCCGCTGATCGCCGAGCTGCGGGACCTGGTGGCGGCGCATCCGCTGCGGGAACGGCTGCACGGGCTGCTGATGCGGGCCCTGCACGGCGCCGGCCGACGCGCCGAGGCGCTCGCCGTCTACGCCGACGCCCGCCGGGTGCTGGCCGAGGAACTGGGCACCAACCCGTCGGCGGAGCTGGTCGCGCTGCACACGGCGCTGCTGCGTGACGACGCCGCGCCGCCCGCCCGGCTGCCCAGCCCGCTCACCAGCTTCGTCGGCCGGGAACCGGAACTACGGCGGGTCCACGACCTGCTCGGCGTGGCGCGGCTGGTCACCCTGCACGGCCCGGGCGGCGCCGGCAAGACCCGGCTGGCCACCACCGTCGCGTCCGGCCACGACGGACCGGTGTGCCTGGTGGAGCTGGCCGCCGTGGCAGCCGGTGCGCCGGTCGCGCCGGCCGTGCTGGCCGCGCTGGACCTGCGCGACGCCGGCCTGCGCACACCCGGCGGCCCGGCCGACCTCACCGACCGGCTGGTCGCCGCGCTGGCCGACCGGCGGCTGCTGCTGGTGCTGGACAACTGCGAGCACGTCGTCGACGACGCGGCCCGGCTGACCGGCCGGCTGCTCGCCGCCGCGCCCGGGTTGCGGGTGCTCACCACCAGCCGGGAACCGCTGGGCCTCACCGGCGAGGCGCTGTGCCCGGTCGGTGGGCTGCCCGCCCCGGACGGGCCGGCCACGCCGGAGACGGCAGCCGCGTACCCGGCGGTGCGGCTGTTCACCGACCGGGCCGCCGACGTGTCGCCCGGGTTCGCCCTCGACGCCGCCACCACCCCGGCGGTGCTGCGGATCTGCCGTACCCTCGACGGGCTGCCGCTGGCCCTGGAGCTGGCCGCGGCGCGGCTGCGGGCCCTGCCGGTGACGCAGGTCGCGGCGCGTCTGGACGACCGGTTCCGGCTGCTGCGCCGCGGAGACCGCACCGCGGCGCCCCGGCACCGCACGCTGGGGGCGGTCGTGGGGTGGAGCTGGGACCTGCTCGACGCCCCGGAGCGGCGCCTGGCCGCCCGGATGAGCGTGTTCGCCGGCGCCGCCGACCTGGCCGCGGTGCAGGCGGTGTGCGCGCCGGACGCCGAGGACGTCGTGGACGTGCTCACCGGCCTGGTGGACAAGTCGCTGGTGGAGGCCACCGGCGGGCGCTACCGGATGCTGGAGACGATCCGCGAGTTCGCGGCGGCCCGGCTCGCCGAGCACGGCGAGACCGGGCGGGTGCGGGACGCGCACGCCGCGTACTTCCTGGATCTGGCGCTGGCCGGCGACGCGGGCCTGCGCGGCGGCGGCCAGGACCGGTGGCTGCGCCGCCTGGACGCCGCGCGCGACGACCTGCACGCGGCGCTGCGGCACGCGGACACCGCCACCGGGTTGCGGCTGGTCGCGGCGCTGGCGTTCTACTGGTGGCTGCGGGGCCTGCGCGGGGAGGGCGCGGCGCTGGCCCGGCGGCTGGTCGACCGGCTCGACGGCCCGCCCGGCGACCTGGCCGAGGAGTACGCGCTGGGCCTGCTGGTCGCCACGCTCGCCGGCGGCGGTGAGCGCAGCGAGGTGGACACCGCGTCGCGGATCCTGTGGACCCTGGCCCGGCCGCCCCGGCATCCGTTCCTGCTGTACCTGTCCGGCATGGCCAGCGGCCCCCCGTCACCGCAGGACGCGGCGGCGCTGCACGAGCAGGCCGTCCAGGACCGGCTGCTCGGCACCGACCCGTGGAGCCGGGCGCTGGGCCTGCTGGGCACGGCGATGGTCAGCCTGCTGCACGCCCGTCACGAGCAGGCCCGCGCCGAGCTGGACGCCGCGCTGGCCGGCTTCCGGGCCCTCGAAGACCGCTGGGGCATGATCGTGACGCTGTCCACCCGCGCCGAGGCCGCCTACCGCACCCGTGACGTCGCGTCGGCGGCCGCGCCGATGGCGGAGGCGCTGGACCTGGCCGAACAGCTCGGCTCCACCCTGGACCTGGCGGAGCTGCTACGTACCCGCGCCGACGGGCGGCTGGTCGCCGGTGACCTGGCCGGCGCGGCCGAGGACTACCGGCGGGTGCGGCGCATCGCCGGGCCGGCCGGCGCGCCGGAGCTGGTCGCCGCCGCGGATCTGGGGCTCGGCGAGATCGCCCGCCGCGACGGCGACCCGCAGCGGGCGCGGGCGCTGTGCGAACGGGCGGTCGCGCAGTGCCCGTCGGGCTGGTTCGGCGCCGAGGTGGTGCGACTGGCGGCGCTGGTGACGCTCGGGCAGCTCGCCGACGCCGCCGGCGACCCGGCGACCGCCCGCGCCCACTACCGGCAGGTCCTCACCGCCGACGCCGGGGTGTGGGACGCGCCGGTGGTGGCCGCGGCGGCCGACGGGCTGGCCGGGCCGCTGCTGCGCGACGGCGACCACGAGGCGGCGGCCCGCCTGCTGGGTGCGGCGGCGGCGCTGCTGGCCGGCACCGGCGCGGCCGACGCCCCGGCCGGCACACCGACCGCCGCCACGCTGCGGGAACGCCTGGGCGAGGCGGCGTTCGCCACCGCGTACGCCGGCGGCGCGAACCTGCCCCGGCAGCGGGCGCTGGCGCTGCTCGACGGCCGCTGACCGGCCCGTCGCCGCCCGGTGCGCGCGCGGTACGCGCCCGGTCAGCGCCACCGGTGACGCTGACACCCATGACCGACGACACGACGGCCGTGCTGGCCGACGGGATCCGAAAAACGTACGGACGCACCACCGCCCTGGACGGCTTCGACCTGGCCGTGCCGGCCGGCACCGTGTACGGGGTGCTCGGCCCCAACGGGGCGGGCAAGACCACCGCGGTGCGGATCCTCACCACGCTGCTGCGTTTCGACGCCGGCCGGGCCAGGGTGGCCGGGTACGACGTCGCCTCCGACCCGGACCGGGTCCGCGCCGCGATCAGCCTGACCGGCCAGTACGCGGCCGTCGACGAGGTACTCAGCGGACGGCAGAACCTGGTGCTGTTCGGCCGGCTGCGCCGCCTGTCCGCGCGCCGGGCCCGCCGCCGCGCCGAGGAACTGCTGGACCGGTTCGGCCTGACCGAGGCCGCCGACCGGTCGGCCGGCACCTACTCCGGTGGGATGCGCCGCCGCCTGGACCTGGCGGCCAGCCTGGTGGTGCCGCCGCGGGTGCTGTTCCTCGACGAGCCGACCACCGGCCTGGACCCGCGCAGCCGCAACGGCCTGTGGACGGCGGTGCGGGAACTGGTCGACGACGGCACCACCGTGCTGCTGACCACCCAGTACCTGCAGGAGGCCGACCACCTCGCCGACCGGGTCTGCGTCATCGACACCGGCCGGGTCGTGGCCGAGGGCACCCCGGAGCGGCTGAAGGCCCGCATCGGCGCCGACCGGCTGGAACTGGTGGTCCACGACGCGGCGGACCTGCCCGCGGCGGCAGCCGTCGTGGAACGCGCCACCGGCGCGACCGCGACGGTGGACACCGACCTGCGCCGTGTGGACGCGCCGGTGGCCGACCGGATCGCGGTGCTCACCGCCGTGCTGCGGGCCCTCGACGACGCCGGGATCGCCGTGGAGGACGTCCTGGTCCGCCGGCCCACGCTCGACGAGGCGTTCCTGCGGCTCACCGGCGCCCACGCCGACACGCAGCGGGTGGGGGTGGCGTCGTGAGGGCGCTGACCGACGGATGGCTGATGGCCGGACGGAACATGCGGCACGTGGTCCGCGCCCCGGAGGAGATCATCCTCTACTTCAGCCTGCCGATCATGTTCGTGCTGGTGTTCGGCTACGTGTTCGGCAGCGGCATGTCCGTGCCGGGCCAGGGCAGCTACCGGGAGTTCCTGCTGCCGGGCGTGTTCGTCATGACGATGCTCTACGGCCTCGGCGCGACCGCGTCGGCGATCGCGGCGGACGCCGGCCGGGGCGTGGTGGACCGGTTCCGGTCACTGCCGATGGCCCGCTCGGCGCTGCTGTCCGGCCGCGCCGGCGCCGACCTGGTACGGGCGTGCCTGGAGATGACCACGCTGGTGGTGTGCGGGCTGCTGGTGGGCTGGCAGTGGCGCGAGGGCATCGGCCCGGCACTGGCGGCGGTGGCGCTGATCCTGCTGCTGCGCGTCGCGATGACCTGGGTGGGCATCCTGTTCGGGCTGCTCGTGCCGAACCCGGACACGGTCGCGGTGGTGGTGTTCCCGCTGGCGTTCCCGCTGACCGCCCTGTCGAACGTGTTCGTCGCGCCGGAGCTGATGCCGGACTGGCTGGGCGCGATCGCCGCGTGGAACCCGCTGTCGGCCACCGTGGCGGCGGCCCGGGACCTGTTCGGCAACCCGGGCCTGGGCGGGGACTCGTGGCCGGCCCGGCACGCGCTGGAACTGGCGATCGCCTGGCCGCTGGCGCTGATCGCGGTGGCCGCCCCGGCGGCGGTGCGCAGCTACCGGCGGCTGGGCCGCTGAGCGGGCTCGGCCGCTGACACGGGGAACATCGGGGGGGATGAAATCGGGGCGCGGCCGAAGCCGCGCCCCGATGCTCCCAGGCCCTTCCCGGCCGGTGGGGCGAAGACGATCGGCGCCGACCTTCGGACCGACCCGACGTGGACTGGCTGCCCCCGCCTGGCCGTTGTCTACTGGCCGTGCCTCTCACCCTGCCCGTACACCGGTAACCGCGACCGGTTCGCGCCGCCCCGCCGACCCCCGCCCGCTGGACCTGGCCGCCGCAACCTTCCGGTCGCTCGGCCAGCGGACGAAGGGACGAAGCGAACAACAGCCGCTTCCCGTGGTAGGACTCAAAGACGGTACGGCGTAGACCCCCGCCGCTGTCAACCCACCCGGGCCTGTCGTGTGTTGCAACACGGCGTGTCGCGTCGGCGCGTCTCGATTCCTGAGGCTGCTTCAGGCACCGAGGTGGTGCCGCAGCATCGCCGCCGCCGCACCCGGATGGTCGCCGGCGAGCAGCCCCGCGGCGGCCAGCACGTAGTCCACGTCGACGACCGGGCGGGCCGCCCGCGGCAACGCCCACCCGCCCGCGTGATCGGTCAGCACCGCGTCGAGCACCGCCGCCGCGTCGCCCGGCTCGGCGTGCCGCAGCACCCCACCGGAACCGACGAGCAGCTTCACCTCCCGCAGGTCCCGCCCGGCCCGCTCCCCCGTCGCCGCGCCCCGCGCGTGCCGCCGCAACGCCACGGTCGCCGCCAGCGCCGCGATGCGCCGGTCCACGGCCCGCTCGCCGTCACCGACGGGCAGGAACCCCGGATCGGCCGCCCGGACCGCCGCCGCAGCCGCCAGCTCCGCCTCCTCTGCCGGGTCGAGCAGCCGTTCCTCGACCGCGGCGCGCACCACACCCGGCGCGCTCCACCGCATGCCCAGGTCACCCTCGACGGTGCGCGCCCGCCACAGCGTCCCGGCGACCTCCTGACTCGGCCCGCTGTCCCGCTCGTCGGGCGTGAGCACCGAGTACACGTCGGTGGTGGCCCCACCCACGTCCACCACGGCCAGGTCACCGCCGAGCGTGCCGGCGAGAACCTCCACGCCGGTGAGCACCGCGTCCGGGGTGGCGGCGCGGACCAGCCGCGCGAACCGGGTACCCCGGGACAGCTTCTTGCCGCCGATGACGTGCCGCAGGAACACCTCCCGGATCGCCGCCCGCGCCGACGCCGGCTCCAGCACCCCGATGCGGGGCAGCACGTTGTCCGCCGCCGTCACCGGCACCCCCGCGCCCGCCAGCAGCGCGTGCAGGTCGTCGCGCACGTCGGCGTTGCCGGCGAGGACCACCGGCACCCGGAACCGGGCCTTCGCCAACCGCGTCGCGTTGTGCGTCACCGTGTCCGCGTCGCCGCCGTCGGTGCCGCCCACCAGCAGCACCACGTCCGGGCGGGCCGCCCGCAACGCCGCCACGTCCGCCCCGGACAGCCGCCCCGCCGCCACGTGCACCACGTTCGCGCCCGCCGACAGACCGACCCGCCGGCCCGCCTGAGCGGTGACGAGGGGCTCGTAACCCACCACCGCCAGGCGCAGCCCACCACCGGCCGACGAACACACGTACCAGGGCACCTCAGCGACCCCGGCCGACGCGGTGGCCGCACCGACCGCGGCGTCCAGGCCGTGCAGGACATCAGTGCCCACCGTGGTGGGCGCGGACGCCGCGGCGACCAGCCGGCCGCCGTCGAGGTCCACCACCGCCGCCTTCGTGTACGTCGACCCGACGTCGGCGCAGACGACGGCGCGCAACATCGACTCGCTCACGGGGACGGCGGCACGACCACAGTGCCGGTCGCGGTGACCGCCACGATCGGCTCGTCGAGCACCTCGGCGGCCGACTCGCCCTTGTCCGGACGGCCCCGGCACACCACAGTGGCGGCGAAGTCGATGGTGCGGCTGCGCGTGCCCACCCGGGTCACCGTCGCGGTCACCTCCAGCACGTCACCGGCCTTCATCGGCGCCCGGAACTGCACATCGGCGTACGAGGCGAACAACCCCTCGTCGCCGTCGGTGCGGATGCACACCTCGGTGGCCACGTCACCGAACAACCCCAGCGCGTACGCCCCGTCGACCAGGTTGCCCGCATAGTGGGCGTGGGAGTACGGCACGTACCGGCGGTGGACGACTGTGAGACCGACACGCGGATCGCTCATGGGGTGTTCGCCTTCCTGGAGGTGATCAAAGCGTGGACGAGGTAACTGGCGACCTCACCCGGAGTGGTGCCACGGCCGAAGATCCGGTCCACGCCCAGCTCGCCGGTCATCGTCTCGTCGAACCGCGGCCCGCCGACGATCAGCAGCGGCCGGCGCCCGGCCGGCATCGCCTCCCGGAACGCCGCGGACATCTCCCGCGTGTTGTGCAGGTGCGCGTCGCGCTGCGTCACCACCTGCGACACCAGCACCGCGTCGGCGCGTTCCCGCCGGGCCGCCTCGACCAGCTCCGGCACACTGACCTGCGCGCCCAGGTTCGTGACCTTCAGCTCCCGGTAGTACTCCAGGCCCTTCTCGCCGGCGATGCCCTTGACGTTGAGGATCGCGTCGATGCCGACGGTGTGCGCGTCCGTGCCGATGCACGCGCCCACCACCGACAGCTTGCGGCGCAGCTGCCGCTTCACCACCGCGTTGACCTCCTTGGCCGACAGCAGCGGATAGTCACGCTCCACCACCTGCACCTTCGCCAGGTCCACCAGGTGGTTCACCCGCCCGTACACCACGAAGAACGTGAACCCGTCACCGATCGGCTTGGCGTGCACCAGCATCGCCGGGTCCATGCCCATCTTGTTTGCCAGCTGCACCGCCGCGCCCTCGGCCCGCTTGTCGTGCGGCACCGGCAACGTGAACGACACCTGCACCATGCCGTCACCGGTGGTGTCCCCGTACGGCCGCACGACCGTCTTCTCACTCATGAGGGTTGCTCCAGGATCTCCGTGGCCGGGTTGTAGTAGTCCGCCTCGTGCCGCGCCACCCCGGACAGACCCTTGCCCCGGTCCGCCGGCCGCTTCATGATCCCGAACGTGCCCTCGGCGATCGCCGTCAGCAACGACTGGTCACCGATGCGCTCCAGCAGGTCCACCGCCTCACCGAGCACCCGGTGCGCCCGCTGCTGGATGAACCCGCCCGGCGCCGGCACGAAGTCCTCGTGCAACCCGCCCGCCGCGCCCAGCACGTACCGCACGTTCTGCAGGGCGATGTCCCGGTCCGACAGCCACGGCGTCACCACCGCCTCGGTCATCATCCCCACCAGCAGGATCCCCTGCCCGGTCATCGTGCCCACCAGGTTGAAGAACCCGTCCAGCAGGTTGCCCCGGAACACGTCACCGGTCATGTGCTTCGTCGGCGGCATCCACTTCAACGGCGCGTCCGGGAACAACTCCCGCGCCAGCAACGCGTGCGCCAGCTCCAACCGGAACGACTCCGGCACATCCGGGTTGATCTCGAACGCGTGCCCCAGCCCCAGCTGCCAGTCCGCCAGCCCCGCCTCGTGCGCGAAGAACTCGTTGAGCAGCTGCGACACCGTCACCGTGTGCGCCTCGTCCACCGCGTCAGCGGTGGTCAGATAGTTGTCCTCACCGGTGTTGATGATGATCCCCGCCCGCGCGTGCACCTGCCGCGAGAACCGCTGGTCCACGAACGTGCGGATCGGGTTGATGTCGCGGAACAGGATCCCGTACATCGAGTCGTTGAGCATCATGTCCAGCCGCTCCAGGCCGGCCAGCGTCGCCATCTCCGGCATGCACAGACCCGACGCGTAGTTCGTCAGCCGCACGTACCGGCCCAGCTCCCGCGACGTCTCGTCCAGCGCCGCCCGCATCAACCGGAAGTTCTCCTGCGTCGCGTACGTGCCCGCGAACCCCTCCCGGGTCGCCCCCTCCGGCACGTAGTCCAGCAGCGACTGCCCCGTCGACCGGATCACCGCGATCACGTCCGCGCCGGCCCGCGCCGCCGCCTGCGCCTGCGGGATGTCCTCGTAGATGTCACCCGTCGCCACGATCAGGTAGATCCACGGCCGCCGCTCCGGATCCCCGAACCGCTTCACCAGCCGATCCCGCTCCGCGCGCCGCCGGTCGATGCTGCGGATCCCCGCCGCCACCGCCTTACGCGACGCCCGCCGCGCCGCCGTCGCCGCCTTCCCCGACGGCTGCGCGAACCGCACCGACCCGGCCGCCGCCTTCTGCGCCAGCAACGTCACATCCGCGATGCCCTCACGCGCCAGCGCGTCGAACACCGGCGCCGCCACCCCGTGCCCCAGACCCACATCCGCGACCACCGCGTCCACGAGCCGGTTCACCCACGGAATACCGTCCGGGTCCGCGCCGGTCACCCCGGCCAGCCGCAGCACCGCCCGCTCCACCGACACCGTGGTGTGGCTGCGCGCCAGATCCACCACCGGCTGCCCGGCCCGGCGCGCCAACTCCCGCGCCCGCGCCACCAGCGCCGGATCCAGCCCAAGCTTCCCTGTCACGAAGACCCTTCCTCATAGATCACGTCACCGCGCAACACGGTGGCCCGGCACACCGGCAGCGGCGTCGGATCGTCCGCGCCCCGCAACTCCGGATCCTCGGCCAGCACCACCGGCAGCCCCCGCTCCACACCCGCCGGGGTGTCCCACACCGCGAACGTCGCCGGCGCCCCCAACGCCAGCACACCCTCGTTGTCCAGGTGCACCGCCCGCCACCCGCCACGCGTGTGCGCCGCGAACGCCGCCCGCACACTCATCCGCTGCGCCGGGTTGTGATGCGCCGCCGCCGCCCGCACCGACCCCCACGGATCCAGCGGCGTCACCGGCGAATCCGACCCGAACGCCAACGCCACACCGACCCCGTGCATCGCACCCATCGGATTCGACTCCAACGACCGGGCCAACCCCAGCCGCGACTCGTACATCCGGCCCGCGCCACCCCACAACCGGTCGAACGCCGGCTGCATCGACGCCACGATCCCGTACTCCACGAACCCGGCGATCAGCGCCTTGCTCATGATCTCCGCGTGCTCCACCCGGTGCCGGGCCGCCCGCAACCGGTCCACACCCAGCGACCGCGCCGCCAGACCAAAGCCCTCCAGCACCGTCCCGATCGCCGCGTCCCCGATCGCGTGGAACCCGCCCTGCAACCCGTGCGCCGCGCAGTCCAGCAGATGATCACGCACCTGCTCCGCCGACACGTACCCGTGCCCGCACGCCCCCGCCTCACCGTCCAGGTACGCCGCCGACACGTGCGCCGTCCGCGACCCCAGCGCCCCGTCCGCGAACAGGTCACCACCCGCGCCCACCGCACCCAGCTCCCGGGCCTTCGCCGCACCCAGCAGCTCACCCCAGTACCCGTACACCTCCGGCACCCCGGCCCCCGAGATCGCCAGCAGCCCGGTGAAGTCCTCCTCGTCGGAGATGTCCGGACCACCGCACTCGTGCACCGCCGCGACACCCAGCGACGCCGCGTGTTCCAGCGCCCGCCGCTGCGCCGCCACCCGCTGCGCCCGCGTCACCGACGCGAACGCCGCCGCCCGCACCGCATGATGCGCGTCGCGCCGCAACCACCCCGACGCCTCGTACCCGGCCGCCGACACCACCTCCGGGCACGCCGCCAGCAACGCCGCCGACACCAGCGCCGAATGGATCGACGCCTGCGACAGATACACCCGCCGCCCACCGGCCGCCCGGTCCAGCGCCGCCGCGTCCGGCAACGCCCGATCCGCCCAGCCCGACTCGTCCCAGCCGTGCCCCAGCACCACCGCGTCACCCGGCAGGCCCGCCGCGAACGCCGACACCGCCTCCAGCAGCCCACCCGCCGACCGCACCGCCGACAGATCCAGCCCCGACAACGCCAACCCGGTATCCGTCGCGTGCACGTGCGCGTCCACGAACGCCGGCGTCACCAGCGCACCGCCCAGCTCCACCACCCGGTCCGCCCGCGGCGCGTCCGCGTCCGTACCCAACCAGGCGATCCGCCCGTCCCGCACCAGCAGCGCGGTCGCGCTCGGGTCGGCCGGACAGTGCAGCACTCCACCGCGATACAGCGTCGAGGGGTTCGTCATGGCCTCAGTCTGCCGCCAGACGCGCCTCGAACAGACCGCGCACCCCCGGCTCGGCCCGCAACAGATCCAACGCCAGCGCCGCGTGCCCCGGCACGTACCCGTTGCCCACCAGCATCGTCACGTCCGCCGCCAGGCCCTCCGCGCCCAGCGCCGCCGCCGCGAAGCTCGTCGCCATCGAGAAGAAGATCACCGTACCGCCGTCCGCCGTGGCCAGCACCGCGCCGTGCTCACACCCCGGCACGTCCACGCACACCACTGTCACGTCCGCCGGCACACCCAGCGCCGTCGTCACCGCCGTCGACAGCCCCACCGGATCCCGCGCGTCGGCCAGCGCCACCACGTCGGCCAGCCCGGCCGCCGTCAGCGCGTCCCGCTCCGACGCCACCGGAACCACCCCGACGGTACGGGCGGCGCCCGCCCGCCGCGCCGCCGCGAGCGACAACGACCCGCTCTTGCCGGCCCCGCCGATCACCGCCACCGACACCGGACGCGGATCACCCTCACGCGAGCGCCGCGCCACCTGCTCGGCCACCACCCGCGCCGTCAACGCCGGCGCACCGCACACGTCCAGCACCGCCAGGGACAGCTCTGGGTGCAGGTCCGGCGGCAGCACCGCCGCGATCGACCGGGCGAACAGGATCGCGTACCCGTCGCACGGCACCTGCTCGCTGCGCCCGTCCCAGCGGGCCAGCCCGTCGAGGATCGTCAGCGGCGTCAGCGTCAGCGACACGAGCGTCGCCACCCGGTCACCCGCCTTCAGCCCCAGCGGCGACCGGCGGCCCGCCTCCTCAATGGTGCCGATCAGCATGCCGCCCGAACCGGTCACCGGGTTCTGCATCTTCCCCCGGGTCGACACGATCTCCAGCACCTCGGCGCGGACCTTCTCCCCGTCGCCGCCGTGCTTCTCCGCCAGCTGCCGGAAACTCGCCGCGTCCAGGTTCAGCCGCTCGACCCGGATCCGCACCTCGTTCGCCGCGATCCGCGGGTCCGGGTCCAACCGCCAGGCCGCCTGCGGGAGCACCCCCGCCGGTTCCACGACTCGGTGCAGACCCACCGGTGACGTCACGCCGACCCCCTATGTCCAGCCGCCCGAACCCCCGGCCAGGGGTCGCGTCGCGGGAAAACTTACGGCAGACTAATTTCTTCACCGCAGATTTTCCAGTAGCCTTCGCAACCGTTGATCAACCCGCACACTGACGAGGAGGGGCCGTGACCCAGACCCAACCGGTGGAGACCATCCCGACGCCCCGCCACGCGCCGGCCACCGTCCCGGCCGCCGGACAGCCCTACGAATACCGCCGCGCGCCCCTCGTCGAACCCGACTGGACCCGCTTCCCCGGCTGGCGCCACATCACCCGCGACCAGTGGGAGAGCGCCCAGTGGCAGCGGGTCAACTGCGTCAAGAACATCAAGCAGCTGCGTGCCGTCCTCGGCGACACCGTCGACGAGACCTTCTACGCCGACCTGGAGGCCGACCAGAAGGCCCTGGCCACCATGTCCATGCTGGTGCCGCCGCAGATGCTCAACACCATGGTGCCGGATCAGCCGATGAGCACCGAGGCGCTGCTCGCCGACCCGATCCGCCGCTACATGATCCCGGTCGCCTCCGACCGGCGCACCGACTGGCCGTCCCACCCGTACGCCAGCCGCGACAGCCTCCACGAGCACGACATGTGGGTCGCCGAGGGCCTCACCCACCGCTACCCCACCAAGGTCCTCGCCGAGCTGCTCTCCACCTGCCCGCAGTACTGCGGCCACTGCACCCGCATGGACCTCGTCGGCAACTCCACCCCCGCCGTCGACAAGCTCAAGCTCACCCTCAAGCCCGTCGACCGCTACGACGCCCACATCACGTACCTCAAGGCCCACCCCGGCGTACGCGACGTGGTCGTATCCGGCGGCGACGTCGCCAACGTGCCGTGGCGCAACCTCGAGTCGTACCTGATGCGCCTGCTGGAGATCGAGACGATCCGCGACATCCGGCTCGCCACCAAGGCGCTCATGGGCCTGCCCCAGCACTGGCTCCAGCCCGACGTGGTCGAGGGTCTCGAACGGGTCGCCCGCACCGCCGCCCGCCGCGGCGTCAACCTGGCCATCCACACCCACGTCAACCACGCACAGTCGCTGACCCCGCTGGTCGCCAAGGCCGCCCAGACCGCGCTCGACGTCGGCGTACGCGACGTGCGCAACCAGGGCGTGCTCATGCGCGGCGTCAACGCCACCAGCGCCGACCTGCTCGACCTCTGCTTCGCGCTCCAGGGCGAAGCGGGCATCCTGCCGTACTACTTCTACATGTGCGACATGATCCCCAACGCCGAGCACTGGCGCGTCCCGGTCTGGCACGCCCAGCAGCTCCAGCACGACATCATGGGCTACCTGCCCGGCTACGCCACCCCGCGGATCGTCTGCGACGTGCCGTTCGTCGGCAAGCGCTGGGTGCACATGCTCACCGACTACGACCGTGAGCGCGGCATCTCCTACTGGACGAAGAACTACCGCACCTCGATCGAGTCGGCCGACCTGGAGGCGCTGAACAAGCGCTACGCCTACTACGACCCGATCGACATGCTGCCCGAGGCCGGCCAGGCATGGTGGCTCGCCCACCGCGACGACTGACCCCGGACACCCGACGGCGGGCCACCTCTGCGATGAGGTGGCCCGCCGTTCGCGTACTCACTTGTTGAAGGCGTCCTTGACGTCGCGGCCCGCCTGCTTGGCGTGCTCCCCGGCCTGCCGGGCGCGCGCCGCGCTCTGCTCGGAGGCGCCCTCGGCCCGCAACCGCTCGTTGTCGGTCACGTCTCCGATGCGCTCCTTGGCCATGCCGCTCATCTCCTGGGCCTTGTTCTTCGCCTTGTCGGTGAAGCTCATGTCGCCCTCCCTCGTCCGGCTACGCCTTGCCCTTGTCGCGTCCCCGGTGACTGTCGTGTGAAACGCCGTTGACCGGCGTACATCGCGTAGTGCGTCCTAGGACAATAGGTTGAAGGTTCGACGCCCGGCCGACGCCGCCCGACCGTGGTTGACTGGGCCGGTGAACGAGATCCTGCTGATCCGGCACGGCGAGACCACGTGGAGCGCCGCCCACCGGCACACCTCGTACACCGACCTGGAGCTGACCCCCGACGGCGAGCGGCAGGCCCGCGCGCTGGCCCCGCTGCTCGCCGGCCGGCGTTTCGCGCGGGTGCTGTCCAGCCCCCGCCAGCGCGCCACCCGCACCGCCGCCCTGGCCGGGCTCACCGTGGACGCGATCGAGCCCGACCTGGCCGAGTGGCACTACGGCGAGTACGAGGGCCGCACCACCGCGGACATCCAGGCCGAACGGCCCGGCTGGACGATCTGGACCGACGGCGGGCCCGGCGGGGAGTCACCGGAGCAGGTCGGCGCCCGCCTCGACCGCGTCCTGGACCGGGTCGCGCCGCTGCTTCAGGAGGGCGACGTCGCGCTCGTCGGGCACGGACACAGCCTGCGGGTGCTCGGGGCGCGCTGGATCGGGCTGCCGCCCTCGGCCGGCGCGCTGCTGCGGCTGGACACCGCCACGCTCAGCGTGCTCGGTCACGAGCACGGCCGGCGGGTGGTCAGGCGGTGGAACCTGCCGGCTCCGCCGACGGACGGGGACGCCCCCGACCGGTCAGCTCGCCATTGATCTTCGGCGGCCGGTTCTCGTACGGCGTGGACAGCACCACAGTCGTGCGCGTGGTGACGTTCGCGGCGGTACGGATCTCCTGGAGCACCCGTTCCAGGTCGGCCGGACCGGCCACCCGCACCAGCAGGAGATAGAAGTCCTCCCCCGCCACCGAGTAGCACGAGTCGATCTCGGACAGGTGCGCCAGCCGCTCCGGCGCGTCGTCCGGCTGCGACGGGTCGAACGGCCGGATCGCCACGAACGCGGTCAGCGGCAGGTCCAGCGCCTCGAACGACACCCGCGCGGCGTACCCCTTGATCACCCCGCGCTGCTCCAGCCGGCGGACCCGCTGGTGCACGGCCGACACCGACAGGCCCACCCGCTCGGCCAGATCCGTGTACGACAGCCGACCGTCCCCGGTCAGCGCGGCGACGATGGCACGGTCGATCTCCTCCACGCGCTGCACCCTAGCCGGAAAAGCGCTCCCACGCCGCACCCGGCCCGCCGCGGTGACGCTCAGCGCGCCGTCCGGTCGCGCACCGCGTCCGCGGCGAAGTTCAGCACCTCCGCCATGTCCTCCTCGTCCAGGAACGGCAGGTCGGTGAGGATGTCCGTGACGGACATGCCCTCGGCCATCATGGCCAGCAGGGTGGCCACGGGGATGCGCGACTGCCGTACGCAGGGCGCACCCCCCATGACGTCGGGGTCCACGGTGATCCGGGGGAAGGTCACCGCGACAGGCTAGCCCTTCGCCAACGCGCGGGAGATGACCAGCCGCTGGATCTGGTTGGTGCCCTCGACGATCTGGAGCACCTTGGCCTCACGCATGTACCGCTCGACCGGGTGGTCGGCGACGTACCCGGCGCCGCCGAGCACCTGCACCGCGTCGGTGGTCACCCGCATCGCCACGTCCGTGGCGAACAGCTTCGCCTTGGCCGCCTCGATCGAGTACGGGCGTCCGGCGTCGCGCAGCCGCGCGGCGGCGAGCGTGAGCGCCCGTGCGGCCGAGATCTGCGTGGCGGCGTCGGCCAGGTTGAACCCGAGCCCCTGGAAGTCGATGATCGCGCGGCCGAACTGGCGGCGCTCCCGGGCGTAGCCGACCGCGTAGTCCAGCGCGCCCTGGGCCAGGCCCACAGCGCACGCGGCGATGCCCAGGCGGCCGGAGTCCAGCGCGGACATCGCGATGGTGAACCCGGCGCCCTCGCCGCCGATCAGCCGCTCCGCCGGCACCCGGGCGTCGTCGAAGGCGATCTGCGCGATCGGCGAGGCGTGCAGGCCCATGGTGCGCTCGGCGGCCTGCGGGTGGATGCCCGACGTGGACCGGTCGGCCAGCAGGCAGGAGATGCCCTTCGGGCCGGGGCCGCCGGTGCGGCAGAAGATGTTGTAGAAGTCGGCCACCCGGGCGTGCGTGATCCACGCCTTGGTGCCGGTGACCACGTACGCGTCGCCGTCGCGCACCGCCCGCGTGGTCAGGGCCGCCGCGTCCGAACCACCCTGCGGCTCGGAGAGGCAGTACGCCCCGAGCAGCTCCCCGCCGATCATGTCGGGCAGGAGTTTGCGCTGTTCGTCGGTGCCGAACTGGGCCACCGGGTAGCAGGACAGCGTGTGCACGCTGACCGCCTCGGCCACTGCGAGCCACCGGCTGGCGAGGATCTCCAGCACCTGGAGGTACACCTCGTACGGCTGGGCGGCCCCGCCGTGCTCCTCCGCGTACGGCAGGCCGAGCAGGCCGGCCCGGCCCAGGGTGCGCAGCGCCTCCCGGGGGAACTCGGCGCGGGCCTCGAAACCGGCGGCGGCCGGGGCCAGCTCCCGGTCGGCGAGTTCGGTGGCGAGGTCCAGCAGGTCGTGGGCCTCGTCGGTGGGCAGGATCCGGTCGACGTTCATAGCGCGATGAGCTCCGTGGGGGTGGTGTTGAGCCGTTGCCCGCCGTCCGTCGTGCAGACGACGATGTCCTCGATCCGGGCTCCGTGCCGCCCGGCGAGGTAGATCCCGGGTTCGACCGAGAAAGCCATGCCGGCCTGAAGCGGCCGGGGGTTGCCCGTCACCACGTACGGCTCCTCGTGGCCGTCGAGGCCGATGCCGTGACCGGTGCGGTGCAGGAAGGCGTCGCCGAACCCGGCGGCGCCGATGACGTCGCGGGCGACCGCGTCGAGGGCCTCGGCGGTCACGCCCGGCGCGACGGCGGCCACGGCGGCGCGCTGCGCCTCCCACAGCACCGCGTAGTAGTCCACGAACTCGGCCGGGGCGGGGCCGCCGGCGACGTACGTGCGGGTGCAGTCGGACCGGTAGCCCGACGGCATGGTGCCGCCGATGTCGACCACCACCGGCTCACCTGCGCCGATCGGGCGGTCCGAGGTGCCGTGGTGCGGGCTCGCGCCGTTCGGCCCGGCGGCGACGATGACGAAGTCGACAGCGGCGTGCCCGGCGGCCCGGATCGCGGCGGCGAGGTCGGCCGCGACCTCCCGCTCGGTGCGGCCGGGGCGCAGCCACTCCCCCATCCGCAGGTGCACCGCGTCGATCGCGGCGCCCGCCTCGGCCAGCGCCGCCACCTCGGCCGGCGACTTGCGGATCCGCATCTCCCGCAGCACGTCGGAGGCGAGCCGCTGGGCCGCGCCGGGCAGCGTGTCGCGCAGCGCGATGACCTGCTGCGCCCACATCCGGTCGGCCAGCCCGACGGCGCGGACCGGGCCGGGGAGCGCCGCGCGCACCAGCGGCCACGGGTCGGTGCCGTCGGCGTGGTCGACGATCCGGTACCCGGTGCCGGGTGCGGCCTCGGCGTCCGGCCGTTCCAGCACCGGCACGATCAGCGTCGGCTCGCCCTCGGCGGGCAGGACCAGGCAGGTCAGCCGCTCCCCCTCGCGGGCGTCGTAGCCGGTCAGGTAGCGCAGGTCGGAACCCGGGGTGAGCAGCAGCGCGTCCAGGCCCGCCGCGGCGGTGGCGCGCTGGGCCGCGGTCAGTCGCCCGGCGGGGTACAGTTCCTCGATTCCCACAGCCGAAGCTTAACGGTCGTTTGGGTCCGGGCGGGAGTCCGGTCGATGCTCGCAGACGCCGGCCATCCGGTCCGCTTCGATCTTGGTCATGCCGGACGCCCGCAGCAACTCGCCGACCACGATGAACAGCTGCGAGGCCACGATCGTGCCGGAGAAACCGAGACCGGCGGCACGCGCCCGGCCGGCCTCCCGCGCGGCGTCCCGCGCCCGGGTACGGGCGATGTCCGGCGGCCGCCCGGCCAGGAAGTCACGGTGCAGCAGCCGCAGCGACTGCCCGAACGCCTCGACCGCGGCCGGCAGGGCCGGCGGAACCGGCTCCCCTGCCTCCAGCAACGCGACCACCCGGCGGACCATGTTGCGGCTGTTCGTGTACGCCAGCTCCAGGTGCGCGGCGGCGTTCTCGTAGCGGCGCAACTGGGCCCGGCGCCGCCACCGCCACGGCGACAGCGACGTCATCTCCCGGGCCGCCGCGACGATCTCGGTGGTCTGCTTCCGCTCGGCCTCGGCCGCCTCCAGCCGGCCCAGCGCCGCCTCGGCCGCCCCGGCGTCCCGGACGGCGAGCGCGTTCGCCGTCGCCGTCAGCTCCTTGGCGAACAGGTCCAGCGTGGGCCCGGCCGCGCGGTGCACCACCCGGACCGGATTCAGCGGCAACAGCAGCAACGCCACCACCACCGCCACCCCGCCACCCACCAGCGCGTTCGCCGTACGCGGCACGGCCAGGTCCGGCGCGTTGGGCTCCACCGTGCCCAGCAGGACCGCGGTGCTGCCGGCCTGCACCATCACGGCGCCGCTGCCCCGGATCACCACCGCCAGCGAGATCGCCAGCGCGACCACCAGGCCGGTCTGCACCGGACCCGCCCCGATCAGCTTGATGAGCAAATCGCCGACCAGCACGCCGAGGATCACGCCGCCGAGCAGCTCGGCGGTCCGCCGGATCCGGTTGCCGATCGCCGCGGCGATGGTGCCCACCGCCGCCGCCGGCGCGAACAGTGGCTGCGGATTGTCGAGCAGCGTGCTGGCCACGTACCAGGCCAGACCGGCGGCCAGACCGGCCTGGAGAGCCACGATGAAGTACCGGCGCAGCCGCTCGTACGCCTCCCGGACCTCGCGGCGCGCCGCCGGAGCCGCGGGGGTCACGGCACCACCCGCCCGCCCGGGCGCCTCAGGCACGACGGCTCGGGCTCGACCACGCCCTCCTCTACCCGCCGGGCAGCGCGGTATTCCCGGCGCCGCCCGCGACGGCGGTCCTGTCGTACCCGTGGTCCATGATCCTTGTCGTCACAGCGGCACGGATGACGGCCGGCGACGGCGTTCCGGCGTGCCCGGCGGCGGCCGGCCGGCGGGGAGGTCGGGAAGATGACGGAGGCGACGGACGCCTCGTGGCGACGGCGCAGCGTGCTGCGGGTGGCGCCGCCCGCGCGGGCCCGCAAGCTGGCCAAGGTGCCCTTCGTGGAGCTGGCCGACGGGCGGTTGCAGGGGGTGGTGTCCAGCGGCTCCGACGTGGAGCGGGTCTACGTCTCCTCGGTGACCGCCGGCACGCACGCGGTCAACTGCAGCACGAACAACAACCGGCCCTGCGGCGGCCTGCGCGGCAGCATGCTCTGCAAGCACCTGCACGTGCTGGCCGACGAGGCGGTCCTTCAGTACGGCGCCGAGCAGGTCGCCCGTTACCTGCGCGTCGACGTGGGCGACGGCGTCGCCAGCGGCACCGCCCTGCTGGCTCGCACCGACGCGCGGCACGAGCCGGGCCCGGCCGCCGTGGTGTTCAGCCGCTTCCTGCGCCACCTGGCCTACCTCGAGGTCCCGGCCGACACGGCAGCGGTGCCCGAGCTGCACTGGTTCCCGGCCACCGCGGGGGTGCGCTGATGCTCGCCGCGCAGCTCACGCAGCTCCACGACGGGGCGATCCCCGCGCTGGCCGAGACGCTCGCCGTCGTCGACGGCGCCGACGACACGCTCACCGCCGGCCTGGCCCGCCTCGACGAGCCGGGCGCCGCCGCCTGGGCCGCACTGGCCGGCACGGTCGGCGGCACCCCGCTGGCGGCCCGCGTCACCGAGGCGGCCGGCGCGGTACGCACCGGCGCGCTCACCGAGGACCACCTGGCCGCCCTCGCCGGGGCCCGCTCCGCGCTGCTCGGCGCCGCACACGACGCCCTGCTCGACCGCCTCGACACGGCGCTCGGCCGGTCCCGCGCCCCGTGGACCGCCGCGCCCGAAGCCCCGGCCGCGTCCCTCCCCGCCCTGGCCGGCGCACGAGCCTGGCTGCACGAGCTGGCGCTCGCCGGCTGGCGCGGCGCCGACCACGAGCTGCTCTCCGGCGCCGCCGCGCCGGTCGAAGCCGCGCTCACCGAACCGGCACTGCGCCGCCTCGCGGTGCTGCTCGACGGCCTCGCCGCCGAGCTGCGCGCCGCGCTGCCGGTGGCGGCCCTGCCGCAGGTGCCCGCCCGCCGGTGGGCCGACCTGTGGACCCGCGCCGTCCTGCTCAGCCACGGCGCGCACGGCGAGACCGCGCCCGGCGAGCCGGTCTCCGGACGGCTGCTACCTCTCGGCGTCGACGTACACGAGCACGACACCGCGTTCCAGGCACAGGTGCACGCGCTGCTCGAACCGGCCGGCGGCGGCACCGCCCGGCTGGTCCGGGTCACAGTGGTCGCGGCGAAGGTCGCCACCATCGTCGGCCCGGCCGGCTGGCGGCTGCTGGAGGCGTACCCGATCCTGCTCACCGCCCTGGCCCAACGGCGGGCGATCACCGTCACCGACCTGACCGCCCACGGCGCGGACCTGCGCTGGGCCGAGGAGCGGGCCACGCTCGGCGAGCCGGCCGACCCGTTCGCCACCGCCCGGGTGCTGCTCGCCGGCGCCACCGCCGCGGCGACAGCGCCGCTGCTGCGCCACCCCGCCGCGATCGCCGAACCGGTCCTGGTCGAGGGCTACACCGTCCGCGACGACGACGGCGCCCCGGCGCTCGACCTCGACGGCCGGCCCCTGCGGCTGGCCACCGGCCGGCTGCCCGCCGCCGGTCCGCTCACCCCGGCGCTCGTCGCCGCCTCCACCGCCTGCCTGGGCCTGCTCCGCTGGGACGACGGCCGCTGGCTGCTGCAACCCCTCGCGGTCCGGGCCACCGCCAGGAAGCAGACCGTCGAGGCGCACAACGGCGACTGGGCGTGCGGCGTCACCGACCCGAAGACGGCGAAGGCCGAGGCCAAGGCGGGCGACGCCGTGGCCGTGCTGCGCGAACGCGCGGGACGGTTGCTGCGCCGATGACCGACGACCGCACCCACGCCAACCGCCGCCAGGTGCTCTACTGGCGGCTGCTCGCCCGCCTGTTCAGCCCCGACGAGCAACCCGGGCTGGAGTCGGCGAGCGTCGCCGTCGTCGACGACCTCGGCCTGCCCGCCGCGCTGCTCGACCCGGCCGTCTCCGTCGACACCGTCGTCCAGCGCTTCCCGGCGCTGGCCGGCGAGCTGCGCGGCCTGCTCACCCCCGGCGACGACACCGCCGCCGCCGGGCCGTTCCAGCCGGCCGAGACCGAGGTACGCCGCGCGGCGCTGGCGTCCAAGCTGCTGCTCAACGTCTTCGCCACCGGCGGCGGCGAGGTCAGCGCCGGGCAGCTCGCCCGCTGGCAGGCCGACGCCGGCTGGTTCGAGCAGGCGTGCGGCGCGCAGGCCGGCGAGCTGCGCCGCGAGGGCACCGGCCTGGGCGCCACACTCGCCGGGCTGGAAGGCGACCTCGTCGCCCGGATGCGGCTGCGCGAGGTGCTCGCCGACCCGGCGCTGGCCGCCCGGCTGACCCCGAGCATGTCGCTGATCGAGCAGCTCCTGCGGGACAAGTCCAACCTGTCCGGAGTGGCGCTCGCGAACGCCAAGTCGCTGATTCGCCGCTACGTCGACCAGGTCGCCGAGGTGCTGCGCACCCAGGTCGCGCAGGCCACGGTCGGCGCCGTCGACAGGTCGATCCCGCCGAAGCGGGTCTACCGCAACCTCGACCTGGACCGCACCATCTGGCAGAACCTCACCAATTGGAGCCCGGACGACGAGCGCCTCTACGTCGACCGGCTCTACTACCGGCAGACCGCCCGGCGGACCACCCCGTCGCGGCTGATCGTGGTGGTCGACCAGTCCGGCTCGATGGTCGACTCGATGGTCAACTGCACCATCCTCGCCTCGATCTTCGCCGGGCTGCCCAAGGTGGACGTACACCTGATCGCGTACGACACCCGGGCGCTGGACCTCACCCCGTGGGTGCACGACCCGTTCGAGGTGCTGCTGCGCACCAACCTCGGCGGCGGCAACGACGGCCCGGTCGCCATGGCCCTGGCCCGCCCCAAGATCGTCGAGCCGCGCAACACGGTCATGGTCTGGATCTCCGACTTCTACGAGTTCGACAGATCCCAGCCGCTGTTCGACGGCATCGAGGCCGTACACCGCTCCGGGGTGAAGTTCATACCCGTCGGCTCGGTCAACAGCTCCGGCAACCAGAGCGTCAACCCCTGGTTCCGGCAACGCTTCTCCGACCTCGGCACCCCCGTCATCTCCGGCCACATCCGCAAGCTCGTCGTCGAGCTGAAGAACTTCCTCACCTAGGAGAGCACCCCTGATGTCCGACATGCTCCGCGCCCCGGCCGAGGTCAAGTACGCCGACGAGCTGGCCTACCTGGAATCGGTCGACACCGGACCGAAGCCGTTCTCCTGGCGGCTGAGCCCCCGCATGGTCCGCCTGTTCGTGCTCGGCTCCGAACGCGCCGACGGCCTCGACCGGGAGATCCCGCAGAAGTGGTTCGGCGACCGCAGCTTCGTCGAACGCAGCATCGTCACCCTCGCCTCCGACCGCGGCCTGCTGCTCATCGGCGACCCGGGCACCGGCAAGAGCTGGCTCGCCGAGCTGCTCGCCGCGGCGATCTGCCGCAACTCCACGCTCGTCGTGCAGGGCACCGCCGGCACCACCGAGGACCACATCAAGTACTCGTGGAACGTCTCCATGGTCATCGCCCGCGGCCAGTCCCGCGACTCGATGATCCCCTCCCCCATCATGACCGCGATGGAGCAGGGCGTGATCGGCCGGTTCGAGGAGCTGACCCGCTCCACCAGCGACGTCCAGGACGCGCTCATCTCGATCCTGTCCGAGAAGTACGTCTCCATCCCCGAGCTGGACCACGACAACATCGTCTTCGCCAAGCCCGGCTTCTCGATCATCGCCACCGCCAACAGCCGCGACCGGGGCGTCAACGACCTCTCCTCCGCGCTGAAGCGGCGGTTCAACTTCGTCCGCATCCCGGTGGTCACCAACAAGCGCAGCGAAGCCGAGATCGTCCGCTTCCGCACCGAGGAACTCCTGCGCCGGCACCGCATCGAACTCGACGTGCCGCCCACCCTGCTCGACATCCTGCTCCAGAGCTTCGCCGACCTGCGCGCCGCCGCGTCCGCCGCCACCAGCGACGACGAGAAGCTGGAGTCGGCGCTGTCCACCGCCGAGCAGATCGGCGTGCTGGAGGACGCGATCCTGCACAGCCAGTTCTTCGGCGACCGCACCCTGCGCGCCCAGACGCTCGCCGGTTCGCTGATGGGCTCACTGGCCCGCCGCGCCCCGGAGGACCTGGCCATCCTCAACAAGTACCTGCACGGCGTGGTCGAACCCCGCGCCAAGGCCGACGGTGGCGACTGGGAGGGCTTCCTCGACGGCGGCCGCCAGGCGATCGCGTCGCTGTCATGACCGCGCCCGCACCCGCCGGCCTGTTCGGCCCGCTGCGCGAGCAGCTCACCGAAGCCGCCGCCGCGTTCGCCGGCTCCCCGGACGCGCTCGCCGGCATCCTCGCCGGGATGGTCGACGACGTCGACCGGGCGCTCCGCGAACGGCTGGAGATCTTCCCGGTCTGCCACCACTCCCCCGCCTCGGCGCTGGCCATGGCGCGGCGGCTGCGCGCCCGGCCGCCCAAGGTGATCTACCTGGAGCTGTGCGAGGACCTGCGACCGCTGCTCGACGAGCTGCGCAACTGCCGCCTGCCGGTCGCGGTGCAGGCGTTCGCCACCGAACTCGACGGCTTCCCCGCCGAGTGGAGCCCGCTGAGCGTGGTCGCGCCGGTCACCGAGGCGTCCGCCGAATACCAGGCCATCGCGTACGCCCTGGACACCCCCGGCGTGGAGCTGGTGCTCGTGGACCGCTCCACCGACCACGTCTTCCAGTGGACGCACCGCGACGACACCGGCCCGGAGCGGGGCTCCGACGTTCCGTCCTCGGACGAGGACGCGGGACTGCACGGCGACGCGGTCGGCGTGGAGATCGGCGACCTGCGCCCCCGGTTCGCCGAGCTGGAAGCCCACCTGCTGCACCACGGCAAGGTGCGCCACTGGTCGGAATGGTGGGACCAGTACGTCGAACGGCCGCTCGCCGACGCCGACCACGACACCTACCGGCAGGTCATGGTGCTGATCGGCAGCCTGTTCCGGCGGCTGCGCCCGTCCCGGTCCGCCCGCGACGAACGCGACGAGGACCGCGAACGGTACATGTGGACCCGGATGCGGCAGCACCTCGCCGAAAGCGGCGCCGACCCGGCCGACTGCCTCTACGTCTGCGGCGCCTTCCACGCCGCCAGCCGGGTCGAACAGTTCGGCCTCGACTCCACCGCCCCGGACTTCCCGATCAGCCCGCGCACCGGCACCCGCTGGCGCTACGGCCTGATCCCGTCCAGCCACTCGGCCATCGAGGCGCAGTTCGGCCTGGCCCCGGGCACCGTGTCCATCGCCGCCGCCAACTGGACGGCGGCGGTCAGCCGCACCCGGCTCACTCCGTACCGGCTGGCCGGGCAGCGTACCGAGAAGAAGGGCCGCCGCTCCCGCGCCGCCGCACCGGTCCCGGCGGGCCCGGCCACCGACCGGCTCAGCGGGTTCCTCGCCGCCCCGCCCGTCCTCGACGAACTGGACGAGGCCGAGCTGCGCGGCTGGTGCGTCGACATCGTCCGGCTGGCCCGCCGCAACGGCTACCTCGCCAGCACCGCCGACGCCATCGCCGTGTTCGAGACGTCGATCCTGCTGGCGAACCTGCGCAACCGCGCCCGGCCCACGCCGTACGACTTCGCCGACGCCGCCGTCACCTGCATAGAGAAGGACGTGGTACCCGGCCGGCGCGACGTCCGCCGGCTCTGCGAGATCCTGCTCGGCGGCGACCGCGTCGGCCAGGTCGGCTACGACTCACTGCCGCCGCTGGCCCGCGACGTCCTCGACCGGCTCCACCCCCTCGGCCTCGACCTGGAACGGCGCACCGTCCAGCGGGCGCTGCTCGACCTGCGCGCCGACCCGGCGCTGGCGCCCTGCTCCGACCTGCTGTGGATGCTGCGGCACCTGCTGCCCGCCGACGCGGTCCGCCCGATCATGGGTGAGCGCCGCCTCGGTCACCGCTCCGAGCAGGAGAGCTGGGACCTCGCGCTCGGCCGCAACCAGCGCGCGCTCATCGAGCTCGGATACGAGGGCGTCACCGTCGAGCAGGTGCTGGAACAACGGCTGCGCCGGGCGGTACGCGGCCCCGACGCCACCGCCGCCCGCGCGCTCGCCGCCGTGGAGGACGCCATCCGGCTGCTGGACAGCCCTCGACTGGTCGACGAACTCGGCGCGCGGGCGGTGGAGCTGCTCGCCGCCGAACGCACTGTGGACGACGCGCCGGAGGTGCTGCGCCGCATCCGGCGGCTGCTCGCCCACCACCGCACCACCGCACCGGCGCTGCCCGCCTGGTGCCGGGCGTTCGTCACCACCGGGTACGCCCACTACTGCACGCTGCTGCCCACCGCGTTCGTCGACGAGGCCACCGGCGTCCGGCAGGTCGGCGCGATGCTCGGCTTCCTGTTCAGCATGGAGAGTCTCGCGCTGTCGCTGGGCTGCGACCGTTCCCAGCTCGAACTGGCGGTCGCGCAGGCCCACCCGGAGGCGCCCGCCAAGCTGGCGCTGCTCTGGGCCGCCCGCCACCAGCTCGGCCTGCTGCCGCTGGCGCGACTGCGCGACCAGTGCGCCGAGCTGCTCGCCAACCCGCTCGTGGTGCCCGCGTTCCCGCAGTACCTGTCCGGCTTCGTGCACGCGCTCGAACCGGTGCCCGGGCTCGCGCCGTTCGTGGTCGAGACCATGTCCGCCGCGTTCGCCGGGCTGCCCGACCCGGTGCTGCTGCCCTGGCTGCCGACGCTGATCACCACGCTGCGCGAGCACGGCCCGGAGCTGGTGCCGCTGCTGGTCCGCGAGGCGGAACGCACGTTCCCCGCCACGCTGCCGGCACTGGACTCCTGGACACCACCGTGGGCCGCCGGGCCCGCCCCGTCCAGCGCACCCGCACCGGCCGCGGCGGCGGGTCCGGTACACGGCCTGCTGGTGGCCCACCCGGAGACGGTCGACGCGGTGGCCGCGCTGCTGGGCTGCGCCGGCGAGTGGCAGCCGGACGGTGACGACGGCACTCCACCGGGCGGGCCGGCGTCGGTGCTGGTCGCCACCCATCCGGCGACGGCGCACGCGGTGGCGGTGCTGCTGGCGGACTGAGCGACGTCGGTCTACGTGGTGGCGGCGCTGCCGGAGCGGAGCGGCGTCGGTCCGCGACGTGGCGGGCACTGCTGAACGTGCATGTCTCCCCAGTGGCGACGGTCCTGGCGGACCGGCGGCGTCGTCTCGGCGGTGGCGGCGCTGCTCGCGCACGGGAGGCGTTGGCGGGTTTGCCCGCGCGAGCGACCATGGGGTGGTGATCCGCTTTCTGCTGAACCTCTTGTGGCTCGTCTTCGGTGGCGGCTTCGTCCTTGCCCTCGGCTACGGCATCGCCGCCCTGATCTGCTTCGTCCTCGTCGTCACCATCCCCTTCGGCGTCGCCTCGCTGCGGCTCGCCTCGTACTCGCTGTGGCCGTTCGGCCGCACCCTCGTGTCGAAGCCGGGCGCCGGGCTCCCCTCCGGACTGGCGAACGTGCTCTGGCTGGTGCTGGCCGGCTGGTGGCTGGCCCTGTCGCACATCCTCGCCGGGATCGCGCTCTGCGTGACGATCATCGGCATCCCGTTCGGGGTGGCCAACTTCAAGCTGGTCCCGGCGGCGCTGTGGCCGCTCGGCCAGGAGGTCGTCGAAACGCCGTAACCACACCGGCGGGCCACCCGCCTCGCCGCCCCGGCTGACCGCCAGCATCGGCACGGCTGACGGGCCGACCGCCGGCCCCGCCGATCCCCTGCCCCCGTCCACCTCTCCCCGCCACGGGTATCCCACCCGGCCACTGGAACGCCATGGGTGTCTCCGGCCCTGTTTGACACCCATGGCGTTCCACTACCACCACGGTTGCGCGGCGACTTGACGTCCACGGCCGAGGACGACTCCGAACGATCTCGGCAACCGGGATCCGTGTCCCGCGACGCGGGACGGCATGCAGACCTTGGTAGGGAAGTGGCCCCTATGAGGGCCGTTTCGTACCAAGATCTCGCCGGATCCCGAGCGCGAGCCCGGAGGCGCAGCTCTGAAGCGTGAAGGTCAGCGGCGCAGCCGCAATGAGGTCTCGCCGCGTGAGCAGCCCGCCTCACCACCCCTACAGCATCCTAGGAGGATGGGGTGATTACTCGAATTCGCAGGGAAGGATGCGAATGCGGCTCGTACCAACGCGGCGCTGGCTAGCGTCGGAGGCGTGCGGGACGGAGTGATCGAGACGCTCAAGGCGGACCCGGCGATGTCCGGCCTGCGCCGGTCGCTGGACTTCTACCACGGCGACCCGGCGCGCGACGCCGCCCTCGACGCGTTCTACGCCCCGCTGGTCCGCGCCGGTGACCTGGTCTTCGACGTCGGCGCGCACGTGGGCGACCGGCTGGGCAGCTTCCGCCGGCTCGGCGCGACTGTGGTGGCGGTCGAGCCGCAGCCGCTGTGCGCCCGGGTACTGCGCGAGATGTACGCGGGCGACGACGCGGTGACTGTGGTGGAGGCGGCGTGCGGGCGTACCGCCGGGCCGGTGCGGCTGCACGTCAACTCGGCCAACCCGACGGTCTCCACCGCCTCCCCCGGGTTCGTCCGCGCCGCCGACGGCGCACCCGGCTGGGCGGGCGAGACCTGGGACGCTCAGATCGAGGTGCCGGGCACCACGCTCGACGCGCTCGTGGCCGCGTACGGCGTGCCGGCGTTCGTGAAGATCGACGTGGAGGGCTTCGAGGACGCCGTGCTGGCCGGGCTGAGCCGGCCGGTCCCGGCGTTGTCGTTCGAGTTCACCACCATCGCCCGGGTGGCGGCGGCCCGCTGCCTGGACCGGCTCACCGCGCTCGGTTTCACCCGGTTCACGGTGGCGCTCGGCGACGAGATGGAGTTCGCGCTGCCCGGCTGGCGCCCGGCCGCCGAGGTGGCCGCGTACCTGGGCGCGCTGCCGGACGAGACCAACTCCGGCGACGTGTACGCCCGCCCCTGAACCTCCACTTCGGAGAGACGCGGACCGGACCGGAAGGCATCGACCCTGCTCATCGCCGTGATCGGCCGAGTCGCAGCCCGGGCACTTTTTTCAAAGCTCGAACTTAGGAGTGCATCGTTATCCGTCTGTGATTGACGTGAGCCGCGCCACTTGGGTTGACTGCCACGGAACCGCTTCCGCAACCGGTTCCGAAACACCCCGCTCATCCCTGCGACCCGGGAGCGTGACGTGCCGATCACCATCGCCGACGTCGCCACCCGAGCCGGGGTGAGCAAGACGACGGTCTCCCGGGTGCTCAACGGCAAGGGCGAGGTGCACGTGCGCACCGCCGACCGGGTCCGCGCCGTGATCAGCGACCTCGGGTACGTGCCGAGCGCCCGCGCGGTCGGGCTGGCCCGGGGGCGTACCCGGGTGGTCGGGATGCTGGTCCCGGCGCTGACCTGGCCCTGGATGGGCGAGGTCCTGCAGGGCGCGGCCGACGTGGTCGAGGCGGCCGGCTACGGCATGCTGCTGTTCACCTGCACCCACGGCGACGAGTCGATGCGCCGGTTCGCCTCCCAGGTCTCGGCCAAGTCGTTCGACGGCCTGCTCGTGGTCGAACCCGAGGGGACCCTGGACTACATCACCGAGCTGCACCGGCGCGGCCTGCCGGTCATCCTCATCGACGACCGGGGCCACCAGCCCGGCTTCCCGTCGGTGCGGACCACGAACGAGGAGGGCGCGCGGGCCGCTGCCACGCACCTGCTGGCGCTCGGCCGGCGGCGGCCGCTCGTCATCACCGGCCTGCGTCAGTTCGGCTGCACCCGGGAACGGCTCGCCGGATTCGCCGGCGCCTACGCCGACGCGGGCGTACCGATCGAGCCGGACCGGGTGGTGGAGGGCGACTTCACCTTCGAGTGCGGGCGCGCGGCGGTGCGGCGGCTGCTCGCCGACGGCGTACCGTTCGACGCCGTCTTCGCCCACAACGACCTGTCGGCCGCCGGGGCGTTGCAGGCGCTGCGCGACGCCGGGCGGCGCGTCCCGCAGGACGTGGCGGTGGTCGGCTTCGACGACCTGCCGCTGGCCGGGCACACCCACCCGCCGCTGAGCTCCGTGCGCCAGCCCCTGCGGGAGATGGGTACGGCCGCGGCCCGCCTGCTCATCGGCCACCTCACCGGCACCCCGCTGCCGGACACCCCGACCGTCATCCCGACCGGCTTCACCGCCCGCGACTCGACGGGCGCGGGCGACCCGACGAACGCGGACGGCCCGACCGCACCGGACTCGACAGTCGCGCGGGAGCCGACGGGCGCCCGCGTCACCTGACCCACCCCGCCGCACCCGGCGACCACGCCGGCGGGCCCGCCCGCCGGTGGCACCACCGCACACCCTCCATCCACCACATCCCGCCCGAGGAATGCGGGACCACCGAGGGAGACCTCCATGAGAAGACGGCAAGTCCTCGCCCTCGCGCTGGCCGGCGCGATGGTCACCGGCGCCGCCGCCTGCGGCGACAGCCCGAACGCGAACAAGAAGAGCGGCCAGGCCGCGACAGTGCTGAACGTCGGCATGCCCAACGGCCCGCAGGCGGAGAACAACAACCCGTTCCTCACCACCTCGGCCGCCGCGTCGCTCGGCTACCGGTGGCAGATCTACGAGCCGCTGATGATGTGGAACCCGGTCAAGCCGGCCGAGCCGTTCAAGCCGTGGCTGGCCACCAAGGCCGAGTGGTCGTCGGACTACAAGACGGTCAAGGTGACGATCCGGGAGAACGCCACCTGGTCCGACGGGCAGAAGGTGACCGCCGAGGACGTCGCGTTCACCTACAACCTGGTGAAGAAGTTCCCGGCCCTCAACGACCAGGGCGTGCCGTACACGGACGCGACCGCCAGCGGCAACGAGGTCACCATCTCGATGGCGAGCCCGCAGTTCGTCAACCAGCAGAAGGTGCTGTGGCGGGTGCCGATCGTGCCCAAGCACCTGTGGGAGAAGATCGCCGACCCGGCGAGCGACCCGGTGAAGCAGCCGGTCGGCAGCGGCCCGTACACGCTGAAGTCGTTCACCCCGGCGAGCATGACGCTCGCGGTACGCGACAGCGGCTACTGGCAGGACGCGCCGAAGGTCAAGGAGCTGCGGTACACCTCGTACACCGACAACAGCGCGCAGACCACCGCGCTGGCCAACGGCGAGTCGGAGTGGAGCTTCGTCTTCATCCCGAACTACCAGACCGTGTTCGTGGCCAAGGACCAGAAGAACCACAAGATGTGGGCACCGCCGGTGCTGGGCATCCACGGCCTCTACCTGAACACCACGAAGAAGCCGTTCGACGACCCGACGCTGCGCAAGGCGATGAACATGGTCATCGACCGGGCGGACATCTTCACCACCGCCGAGGCCGGCTACTTCCACCCCGAGGTCAAGAGCGTGACCGGCCTGCCCAGCCCGGCCGGTGACTCGTTCATCGCGCCCGAGTACAAGGGCCAGGAGCACAAGGTCGACGTCGAGGGCGCCAAGGCGCTGCTCACCGGCGCCGGCTACAAGCTCGACGGCAACACGCTGAAGGACCGCAGCGGCAAGCCGGTCACGATCCGGCTCACCGACCCGGCCGGCTGGTCCGACTACCAGACCAGCCTGGAGATCGTGAAGGGCAACCTGGCGAAGATCGGCATCGCGGCCACCGTCGACAAGGCCAACCAGGACGCCTGGTTCCGCAACGTCGAGCAGGGCAACTTCGAGGCCACGTTCCGGTGGACCGAGAGCGGCGCCACGCCGTACGACATCTACCGGACCATCATGGACGGCCGGGTGCTCAAGCCGGTCGGCACCGCCTCGCCCGCCGGTAACTTCGGCCGGTTCCAGAGCAAGGAGGCGACCGACGCGCTGGTGTCGTACGCCAACGCCACCGACGACGCCACCCGCACCACCGCCCTGGGCACCCTGCAGAAGATCTTCGTCGAGCAGATGCCGATGATCCCGGTGGGCGCGGACAACATCGGCGGCGCGTACAGCACGAAGAACTGGACCGGCTGGCCGGACGACTCGAACCCGTACGGCGCGCTCCAGCCCACCCAGCCCAACGCGGTGGACGTGGTGCTGCACCTCAAGCCGGCCAACGGCTGACCCGGCGCCGCCGGCCCGGCCACGATCGCCCGGCCGGGCCGGCGGCGCCCGCCCCTCGCTACCGGCAACCCCAGACAGGAATTCGGCATGACGTTGACCGAGAGCGCACCGGCGCCGGCCGACGAGGTGGTGCTGGAGGCCGTCGGCCTGACCAAGCACTTCCCCGTCCGCCGGCGGCTGCGTGACCTCCTCTCCCGCACCCCGGCGGTGGTGCACGCCGTCGACGACGTATCGATCGCGTTGCGCCGCGGCCGGGTGACAGCGCTGGTCGGCGAGTCCGGCTCGGGCAAGTCCACTGTGGCCCGGCTGCTGGCCCAGCTCTACCCGCGCACCGCCGGCGACATCCGGCTGCACGGCCGATCGACCCGGGTACGAGGCGGGCGCCGGTTCCGGGCGTACGTGCGCCGGGTGCAGCTGATCCTCCAGGACCCGTTCGCCTCGCTGAACCCGGTGCACACGGTCCGCTACCACCTGACCCGGTCGCTGCGCATCCACGGCAACGCCGGGACCGGGCCGGACGGGCTGGACAAGGCGCTGGCCGACCTGCTGACCCGGGTCGCGCTCACCCCGCCGGAGCGCTACCTCGACGCGTTCCCGCACGAGTTGTCCGGCGGGCAGCGCCAGCGGGTGGCGATCGCGCGGGCGCTCGGCGCCGACCCCGAGGTGCTGCTCGCCGACGAGCCGGTGTCCATGCTCGACGTGTCGATCCGCCTCGGCGTGCTCAACCTGCTCCAGGACCTCAAGGACCGGCTCGACCTGGCGATCCTCTACATCACCCACGACATCGCCTCGGCCCGCTACTTCGCCGACGAGACGATCGTCATGTACGCCGGGCGGATGGTCGAGGGCGGCGACAGCGAGACCGTCACCCAGCGCCCGGCTCACCCGTACACCCGGTTGTTGATCGAATCGGCGCCGGACCCGGAGCGGATCACCGGCGCGGGCGGCGACGGCGCGGCGGCGGGCGAGCGGGGACACGGCGAGCCGCCCAGCCTGATCCGCCCGCCGGGCGGCTGCCGGTTCCACCCGCGCTGCCCGGCGGCGATGCCGCGCTGCGCCACCGACCTGCCGCCGCCGATCCCGGTCGACGACGCGCCCGGGCACTGGGCGGCGTGCTGGCTGTACGACGCGGACACCGTCGCCGAGCAGAAGGCGGAGCAGGCAGAGCAGGTGCAGCAGGCGCAGAAGACAGAGCCGGCCGGGACGGAGGCGGCCCGATGAGGTTCCTGCTGCAACGGGTGGCCTTCTACCTGTTCACCGCCTGGGCGGCGATCACGCTCAACTTCTTCATCCCGCGGATGGTGCCGGGCGACCCGGTGCAGTCGCTGATCTCCCGCAACCAGGGCCGGATCAGCGCCGACGCGGTCGCGTCGCTGCGGGTGCTGTTCGGGCTGGACTCCGACCGCTCGCTGTGGGAGCAGTACGTCGCCTACTGGGGGCAGCTCCTGCGCGGCGACCTGGGACTGTCGTTCACGTTCTTCCCCGCGCCGGTGTCCGAGGTGATCGGGAGCAGTCTGCCGTGGACGGTCGGCCTGGTCGGCGTCACCACGATCGTCAGCTTCCTGCTCGGCACCGCGCTCGGCGTGGGCGCCGGCTGGCGGCGCGGCTCGTGGATCGACGGGCTGCTGCCGGCCACCACGTTCCTCTCCTCGATCCCGTACTTCTGGCTGGGCCTGGTCGCGATCGCGCTGTTCGCCGGGCCGGGCAGCTTCTTCCCGTCCTCCGGCGGCTACGAGCCGGGCCTGGTGCCGGCGTTCGACGCGTACTTCATCCCGAGCGCGCTCCAGCACAGCATCCTGCCCGCCGCCACCATCCTGGTGTCGTCGATGAGCGGCTGGATCCTCAGCATGCGCAACATGATGGTCACCGTCGCCAGCGAGGACTACATCACCGTGGCGCACGCCAAGGGGTTGTCCGAGCGCCGGGTGGCCCTCAGCTACGCCGCCCGCAACGCGCTGCTGCCCAACGTGTCCGGGTTCGCACTGTCGCTGGGCTTCATCGTCGGCGGCACGCTGCTCGTGGAGATCGTCTTCTCGTACCCCGGCCTGGGGTTCCAGCTCTTCCAGGCCGTCGGCGCGAAGGACTACCCGCTGATGCAGGGCATCTTCCTGATCATCACGATCTCGGTGCTGGTGGCGAACCTGCTCGCCGACGTGGCGTACCTGCTCCTCGACCCGCGGACCCGAAAGAGCTGAGCGATGACACTCTCCCCGTCCAGCATCGAGCAGGTCATCCCCGGCCAGGGGGCGATGGCGCAGCCGTCGGCCCGGGCCCGCCGCCGCCGGTTCCGCTTCGTCGCCAACGCCAAGGCCGCGACCGGCCTCGCCGTCCTCGGGGTGTACGTGCTCCTGGCGGTGATCGGGCCGTGGATCGCGCCGTACGACCCGGACGCGCGCAGCGCCGACGTGCTCCAGGCGCCCTCGGCCCGGCACTGGTTCGGCACCACCCACCTCGGGCAGGACATCTTCAGCCAGATCCTGGTCGGCGCGCGCAGCGTGATGGTGGTGGGCCTGATCGCCGGCGTGCTCGCCACGATCCTGTCCATCCTGATCGGCGTGACCGCCGGCTACCTGGGCGGCGCGGCCGACGAGGGCCTGTCGGCGGTGTCGAACGTGTTCCTGGTGATCCCGGCGCTGCCGCTGATCATCATCGTCACGTCCCTGGTCGACCAGGCCAGCGACATGCTCGTGGCGCTCATCATCGGCCTCACCTCGTGGGCGTGGGGCGCCCGGGTGCTGCGCGCCCAGACGCTGTCGCTGCGCCGCCGCGACTACGTCGAGGCGGCACGGGCCACCGGCGAGCGGACCTGGCGGATCATCGGGTTCGAGATCCTGCCCAACCTGACCGCGATCATCGCCTCCGGCTTCGTCGGCACCGTCATCTTCGCGGTGATGTCGGAGATCACCCTGGCGTTCATCGGCGTCTCGTCGGTGTCGTCGTGGAACTGGGGCACGATCCTGTTCTGGGCGCAGGGGCAGCAGGCGCTGGCGCAGGGCGCCTGGTGGTGGTTCGTCCCGGCCGGGCTGGCCATCGCGCTGCTCGGCACCGCGCTGGCACTGATCAACTTCGGCATCGACGAGTTCGTCAGTCCCCGGCTGCGCACCGGCGGCCGGACCCGGATCCGTACCGCCGACGGTCGCACCGTCGCGATGCGCGTCGGGTTCACCCCGGTGCTCGCGCCGAACCCGGCGCCGGTCCCCATGCAGCGGCCGGCGGACCCCATCCGAGAGGACGCGACCTCATGAGCGACCAGGTGCTGGACATCCGCGGGCTGTGCGTCGACTACGGCGTCGGCGCGGACGCGGTCCGCGCGGTCCGCGACGTCGACCTGACGCTGCACCGCGGCGAGGTGCTCGGCCTGGCCGGGGAGAGCGGCAGCGGCAAGTCCACCCTGGCGTACGGGCTGACCCGGCTGCTGCCCCCGCCCGGCGTGGTCAGCGGCGGCCAGGTGATCTACCACCCGGCCGACGGCCCGCCGGTCGACGTGCTCACGCTCAGCCCGGCGAAGCTGCGCGAGTTCCGGTGGGCGGAGACGTCGATCGTGTTCCAGGGCGCGATGAACTCCCTCAACCCGGTGCACAAGGTCTCCACCCAGCTGCTCGACGTGATCCGGGCGCACGAGCCGAAGAGCACGGCGGCGAGCCGGCTGGCCCGGGCGAAGGAGCTGCTGCGCCTGGTCGGCATCTCCGCCGACCGGCTGGACAGCTACCCGCACCAGCTCTCCGGCGGCATGCGGCAACGGGTCATGATCGCGATGGCGCTGGCGCTGGAACCGCAGGTGGTCATCATGGACGAGCCGACCACCGCGCTGGACGTGGTGATGCAGCGGCAGATCCTCGGCCAGCTCGCCGAGCTGCGCGAACGCCTCGGCTTCGCGGTGCTGTTCATCACGCACGACCTGTCGCTGCTGGTCGAGTTCTCCGACCGGATCGCGATCATGTACGGCGGCCGGATCGTCGAGGAGGCGCCCGCCGCCCGGCTGTACCGGGAGCCGCTGCACCCGTACACCGAGGGGTTGCTGCACTCGTTCCCGGCGCTGCACGGTCCCCGCCGCGAGCTGACCGGCATCCCCGGCTCCCCACCGGACCTGCGCGCCATGCCGTCCGGCTGCGCGTTCCACCCCCGCTGCCCGAAGGCGTTCGACGGGTGCGACGAGCAGGTGCCGGTGCTCGGCGCCCCGCGCGTCGACGACCCGGCGCGGGCCGTGGCGTGCCGGCTGCACCCGGCCGTCGCGCCCCTGTCCCGCTGACCCGCCCGACACCACCACCCGCTACCCGCGAGGAGAACCATGGACACCGACCTGACCCGTCCGTCACCAGTGGCCGGTCCGGACCCGATCGACACGCTGCCGCCGACCTTCCGGTGGGGGGTGGCGACGTCGTCGTACCAGATCGAGGGCGCGGTGGCCGAGGACGGCCGCACACCGTCGATCTGGGACACGTTCTGCCGGGTGCCGGGCGCGGTCGCCAACGGTGACCACGGCGACGTGGCGTGCGACCACTACCACCGGATGCCGCAGGACGTCGCGCTCATCGCGGACCTGGGGCTGGACACGTACCGGTTCTCGGTGGCCTGGCCGCGGGTGCAGCCGGGCGGGCGCGGTCCGGCGAACGTGGCCGGGCTGGCGTTCTACGACCGGCTGGTGGACGAGCTGCTCGGCCGGGGCGTCGAGCCGTGGGTGACGCTCTACCACTGGGACCTGCCGCAGGAGCTGGAGGACGCGGGAGGCTGGCCGAACCGGGACACCGCGTACCGGTTCGCCGACTACGCGGAGCTGGTCTTCGCCGCGCTCGGCGACCGGGTCCGTACCTGGACCACGCTCAACGAGCCGTGGTGCTCGGCGATGCTCGGATACGCCTACGGCGACCACGCCCCGGGCCGGCGGAACCTGGGCGACGGCATCGCCGCGGCGCACCACCTGCTGCTCGGGCACGGGCTGGCGACCCGGCGGCTGCGGGAGGCGGCCCGGTCCCCGATCGAGCTGGGCCTGACGCTGAACCTGTCCACCGCCGACCCGGAGACCGGCAGCGCGGCGGACCGGGACGCGGCGCGGGCCGCCGACGGGCTGGCCAACCGGCTCTACCTCGACCCGGTGCTGCGCGGGGAGTACCCGCAGGACGTGGTGGCCGACCTGGCCGCCGAGGGGGTGCGGATCCCCGTGCAGGACGGTGACCTGGAGGTCATCGCCACCCCGATCGACGTGCTCGGGGTCAACTACTACTTCGGGCAGTTGCACTCCGGGGTGGACGAGCAGGGCCGCGACCGCGACGACGACGGCAAGCCGGTGCGCCGGGTGGTCCGCCGCGACCTGCCGCGTACCGCGATGGACTGGGAGATCGTGCCGGAGTCCTTCACCGACCTGCTGGTGCGGCTGCACCGCGACTACCCGGGCACGCCCATGGTGATCACCGAGAACGGCGCCGCGTTCGACGACGAGCCGGACGCCGACGGGTTCGTGAACGACGACGACCGGGTCGGCTTCCTCACCGAGCACCTGCGGGCGGTGGCACGCGCCCGGGCCGCCGGGGCGGACGTGCGCGGCTACTTCGCCTGGTCGCTGCTGGACAACTTCGAGTGGGCGTACGGCTACGACAAGCGGTTCGGCATCGTCCGGGTGGACTACGACACGCAGCGCCGCACCCCCAAGCGCAGCGCGCTGTGGTACCGCGACACCGTGCGGCGGGTCCGCGGGCAGCGCTGACGCCGGCGTGAGGGCCGGGCCGGTCAGTGGCGGCGGCCCGGCCCCCACGCCGGGCCGGGGCGGGCGGCCGGGTCGCGGGGCACGCCGCCGTCGCGCAGCAGCCGGGTCATCGGCAGGGTGGCCGCGCCCATCGCGACCGCGTCCGGTCCGAGCCGGCACAGCTCGATCGAGGTCTGCGCGTACGGCTGGCGCAGCGCGTGCCGCGCCGTCGCCTCGCGGATCGCGGGCAGGTGCCGTTCGCCCAGGGCCAGCCCGGCCCAGCCGCCGAGCACCACCCGCTCCGGGTTGAACAGGTTCACCAGGTTCGCCACCCCGGCGCCCAGGTAGCCGACCGTCTCGTCGATCACCTTCGCGGCGGTGCGGCCGGTGGAGCGCAGCAGCTCACCGAAGGCGGTCTCCTCGTCCGCGCCCGGCGCCGGGCGGCCCCGGTTGGCCTGGCGGAACCGGTCCAGCACCGCCTCCGCGCCCACGTACGCCTCCAGACAACCGAGGTTGCCGCAGCGGCAGCGGCGGCCCCCGTACACGATGGTGGTGTGGCCCCACTCCCCGGCGCTGCTGTGCGCGCCGCGGTAGCCGACGCCGTCGGCGACCACGCTCGCGCCGACGCCGGAGCCGACCAGGGCGACCACCGCGTGCCGGACGCCGCGGCCGGCACCGAACCACATCTCGGCCTGGCCGAGCGTCTTCGCGCCGTTGTCCACGTGCACCGGCACGTCGGTGCCGGCGCGCAGCATCGCGCCGAGCGGGACGCCGTCCCAGCCGAGCGTCTGGGCGTGCACCACGGCGTCGGCGGTGCGCTCGACGGTGCCGGCGACGGCGACGCCGAAGCCGAGCACCGCGGCCGGGTCGACGCCCGCCTGCTCGGTGACGGCGGCGAGGCCGTGCCGCAGGTGAGCGGCGACCCGCGCGGGGTCGGGATCGGCCGCGGTGATCGGGTACTCCGCCTTGGCCAGCGCGGTCATGCTCAGGTCGAACAACTCCACCTGGACGCGGGTCTCGCCCACGTCGGCGCCGACCAGGTAGCCGTAGCCGGGCGCGACGCGCAGCAGCACGCGGGGACGGCCGCCGTCGGACTCGACCGAGCCGGCCTCCTCGACCAGGCCCTCGTTGATCATCTCGCCGACCAGGTTGCTGACGCTGGCCAGGCTCAGCGCGGTGGACTGGCCCAGTTCGTGCCGGCTGAGCGGGCCGTCCAGCCAGATCCGGGTCAGCAGGACCGAGCGGTTGGCCCGGCGCATGTCGCGCACCGTGGTGCGTCTGGCGTCCACGTCCGCCGCCGTCCTTTCCCCGGCCGCCCGCGGGCGGCTTTCGTTCCTGCTTCACGCCCTGAACGGGGTGGTGACAGGGTACGCCGCATTTACACTTAACAAAGTTAACTGATAACCTCCGGCGCATCGATGAGGAGGTATGTCATGCGACTCGGACGTGGGATGACCGCTCTGCTCGGTGGCGTCGCGCTGCTCGCCGCCACCGCCGCCGCCCTGCCCGCCACCGCCGCCACACCGACCGGCGCCGTCGGCACGCTCGTCGCCTGCGACGCGCCGGCCTGGGCCGAGGGCGTCACCTGGACCGCCGGCAGCCGGGTGACCTACGGCGGCCGGCTCTACCAGGCGCTCGTCACGCACACCCCGCCGGCCGGCGCGGGCTGGACCCCGGCCGCCGTACCGGCGCTCTGGACCGACCTCGGCGCCTGCACCGGCGGCACGCCGTCGCCGAGCCCCACCACCCGGCCGCCGTCGCCCACGCCGTCCGCCTCCCCCTCCCCGACGGCTTCCCCGACGCGGACGCCTACCCCCACGCCCACTGTGTCGTCCAGCCCGACCACGCCGGGCGGGGACACCTGCGCGCTGCGGTCCCGGCCGTCCGGGAAGGTGCTCCAGGGCTACTGGGAGAACTGGGACGGCGCCGCGAACGGCGTGCACCCCGGACTCGGCTGGATCCCGATCACCGACTCCCGGATCACCGGGCACGGCTACAACGTGGTGACCGCCGCGTTCCCGGTCATCCGCGCCGACGGGACAGTGCTCTGGGAGGACGGCATGGACGCCGGCGTCAAGGTGCCCACCCCCGCGCAGGTGTGCCAGGCCAAGGCCGCCGGGCTGACCGTGCTGCTGTCCATCGGCGGCGCCACCGCCGGGATCGACCTCAGCTCCAGCGCGGTCGCCGACCGGTTCGTCGCCACAGTGGTGCCGATCCTCAAGCGGCACAACTTCGACGGCATCGACATCGACATCGAGACCGGCCTCACCGGCAGCGGGAACATCAACCAGCTCTCCCCCTCGCAGGCCAACCTGATCCGGATCATCGACGGGGTGCTGGCCCAGATGCCGGTCGGCTTCGGGCTCACCATGGCGCCGGAGACCGCGTACGTCACCGGCGGCAGCGTCACCTACGGCTCGATCTGGGGCGCGTACCTGCCGATCGTCAAGAAGTACGCCGACAACGGGCGGCTGTGGTGGCTGAACATGCAGTACTACAACGGCTCGATGTACGGCTGCGCCGGTGACTCGTACCCGGCCGGCACGGTGGCCGGTTTCGTCGCGCAGACCAACTGCCTCGACACCGGCCTGGTCGTGCAGGGCACCACCGTCCGCGTACCGCTCGACCGGCAGGTTCCCGGGCTGCCCGCACAGGTCGGCGCCGGCGGCGGCTACATGAGCCCGGCACTGGTGGCCCAGGCGTGGAACACCTACCAGGGACGCCTGAAGGGCCTGATGACCTGGTCGGTCAACTGGGACGGGTCGAAGGGCTGGACGTTCGGCGACAACGTCCGCTCGCTCCAGGGCCGCTGAGACGCGCCGCGGGGCCCCGCCGGACGGCCGGGGCCCCGCGCCGGGTCAGGCGATCTTCTTCGGGGTGATCTTCTTCGGCGTGGTCGGCGAGTCCAGCCAGGCGTTGATCAGCGCGGTGAAGTCCCGGCCGGTCTGCTTGTTGACGAAGGCGATGAACGAGGCCCGGTCCTGCGGCGTGTTGCGCTGCTCCTGGACCCAGGCGCGGGCCAGCGCGAAGAACGCCGCGTCGCCGACCGTCCGGTGGATCTCGCGCAGCATCGCCGCCGGGCACAGGTAGACGTTGCCCTCGGCGAACCGCTTCGGGTCGGGCCGGCCGGGCGGGCCCAGCTTCTTGCGCAGGACGGCGTCACCCTCGCGCAGGTACCGGTCCAGGCTGGCCTCGCTGAGCTTCTGCGTCTCCTTGGTGTACAGATCCTGGATGTACGTCGCCCAGCCCTCGTTCAGCCACAGGTCCCGCCAGGTGGTGGGCGTGACCGAGTTGCCGAACCACTGGTGGGCGTACTCGTGCAGCAGGTCGCTGCCCCAGCGGTCGCGGCGGGCCGCGGTGTTCTCGATCTTCCGGCCCATCGTGATCATCTGCTGGGTCTCCATGCCCGACGCCGAGTCCACCACCACGACGCCGCCGGAGGGGAACGGGTACGGGCCGAACTTCTTCTCCAGCCACGTCAGGTACTGCGGGGACTTCTTCAGGTACGGCAGCAGCTTGTCGTCCGCGCCCTTGCGGTACCAGTAGGTCAGCGGCACGCCGCGCGGCCCCGCCGCGGTCAGCTTCTGGTACTTCCCCACGGCGAGGGTGGTCAGGTACGTCGCGACCGGGTCGGTGCTGCGGTAGCTGAACGTGGTGCCGGACTGACCGGCGGGCGTGCCGCCGGCGATCGCGGACCAGCCGGCCGGCACCGTCACCCGGATGTCGTAGAGCGCCTCGTCCGACGGCTGGTCGTTCGCCGGGTACCAGGTGAACGCCCCGAACGGCTCCTGCATGGTCCAGAGGCCGCCCTCCTTGGTGACGGTGAGACCCAGGGCCTCGGTGTCCTTGCGGTGCGACGGCATCGGAGTCGTCTTCGGCCGGCCGTGATAGGTGACCACCAGGGTCACCGGCTCGTCCGCCACCACCGGGGCGGACACGGTCAGCTTCTCCTTCGTCACCGCGCCGGGAACCGTCGCGCCGTCCAGTGTGACGCTGTCGACCTGGTAGGGCATGAAGTCGAGGACCAGGTTCGGCGCGTCCTTCACCGGCCGGATCCGCAGCGTGGCGGTGCCGGTGAGGGTGGTGGTCGACGGCGCCCACTCCAGCGCGAGGTCGTAGTGCAGGACGTCCAGCGCGTCGGTGCCCCGGGCCGGATAGACCGGGTCGGCCACCGGCGTCGACCGCCCCGCCTGCCAGGCGGCGTAGTCGACGGCGGGGGCGGTCGGGCTCGGCGGGGTGGAGGCGGAGGGGGTCGCGGCCGGGGCGGCGGGGGTCGTGGTGCACCCGGCGACGAGCAGCGGTCCGAGGAGCATGATCAGGGTTACGGGGCGGCGCATCAGCGCACCCTACGGCAGTGATCAGCTTTCGTGGGGGCGTCTCGGCTGGCACCGGTTGCGAGACCCTGCCAGGCTGTCGCTCGTGTATGACTACGACCTGCTGGTGCTGGGCTCCGGACCGAGTGGACAGAAGGCGGCCATCGCCGCGGCCAAGCTGGGCCGCCGCGTCGCGATCGTGGACCGCCGCGACATGCTCGGCGGCGTGTGCATCAACACCGGCACCGTGCCCTCCAAGACCCTGCGCGAGGCGGTGCTCTACCTGACCGGCCTGAGCCAGCGCGACCTCTACGGCAGCAGCTACCGGGTCAAGGAGGACATCACCGTCGCCGACCTGGCCGCCCGCACCCAGCACGTGATCACCCGGCAGACCGACGTCATCCGCAACCAGCTGGCCCGCAACAAGGTCTCGCTGATCACCGGCACCGGCCGGTTCGCCGACGCCCACTCCGTCTGGGTGGACGCCGGCTCCGGCCGGGAGACCCGGGTCAGCTTCGACAAGGCGGTCGTCGCCGCCGGCACCCGCCCGGCCCGCCCGGACAGCGTCGACTTCGACGACCGGACCATCGTCGACTCCGACGGCGTGATCAACCTCCAGGCAGTCCCGCGCAGCATGGTCGTGGTCGGCGCCGGGGTGATCGGCATGGAGTACGCGTCCCTGTTCGCCGCGCTCGGCACCAAGGTGACAGTGGTCGAGCGCCGCCCGCGGATGCTCGACTTCTGCGACGAGGAGATCGTCGAATCGCTGAAGTACCACCTGCGGGACCTGTCGGTGACCTTCCGCTTCGGCGAGGAGGTGGCCGCCGTGGAGAAGCACCGCAGCGCCGCGCTCTGCATCCTGCGCAGCGGCAAGAAGATCGTCGCGGACACGGTGATGTACTCGGCCGGCCGCCAGGGGCAGACCGACGACCTCGCGCTGGAGGCGGCCGGGCTCACCGCCGACCATCGGGGCCGGATCACCGTCGACGCCGACTACCGCACCGCCGTCGACAACATCTACGCCGTCGGCGACGTGATCGGCTTCCCCGCGCTGGCGTCCACCTCGATGGAACAGGGCCGCCTGGCCGCCCAGCACGCCTGCGGCGAGCCGGCGCGCGGCATGTCGGACCTGCAACCGATCGGCATCTACACCATTCCGGAGATCAGTTTCGTCGGGAAGACCGAGGAGGAGCTGACCGAGGCGTCCGTCCCGTTCGAGGTGGGCATCGCCCGCTACCGGGAGCTGGCCCGGGGGCAGATCGTCGGCGACTCGTACGGGATGCTGAAACTGCTGGTCTCACCCGAGGACGGCCGGCTGCTCGGGGTGCACGTGTTCGGCACCGGCGCCACCGAGATCGTCCACATCGGGCAGGCGGTGATGGGCTGCGGCGGCACGGTCGACTACCTGCTGGACGCGGTCTTCAACTACCCGACCCTGGCCGAGGCGTACAAGGTGGCGGCCCTCGACGCCGCCAACAAGATCCGCAACATAACCCGGATCAACGACTGACCCGCCCCCGCCCTGCCCCCTCCCCGGCGATCTTGCACTTGCGGCCCGGCGAACGCCCGTTATGCCAGTTACGCCGGGGCCACAAGTGCAAGATCAACGCAGGCGAGGGGCGGGAGGGTGGGGTCAGCGGCCTGTGGCGTAGCCCTGGGCGCCTCGGGGGTTCGCCGCCGCGGAGAGGACTCCGGTGGCCGGGTCGCGGGCCACGGCGCACATGCGGCCCAGGCTCCACGGGTCGGACACGCGTACGGTGTGGCCCCTTGCGCGCAGGCCCGCCAGGACGTCGCCGTCGATCCGGTCCTCCAGCACCAGCACGCCGGGCTCGACCTCGCGCGGGTAGAACGACGCCGGGAAGCTCGTCGTGTGCCAGGTGGGGGCGTCGATCGCCTCCTGCAGCTCCTGCCCGCCGGCCAGGTGCCGCAGCAGGAACAGCAGCTGCCACTGGTCCTGCTGGTCGCCGCCCGGCGTGCCGCAGGCCATCACCGGCTCGCCGTCGCGCAGCACCAGCGTCGGGCTGAGCGTGGTACGCGGGCGCCGGCCCGGCCGCAGCGTCGAGGCGAGCCCCTCCTCCAGCCAGCACATCTGCAACCGGCTGCCGAGCGGGAAGCCCAGCTCCGGGATGGTGGGTGAACTCTGCAGCCAGCCACCGCTGGGCGTGGCGGAGATGATGTTGCCCCACCGGTCCACCACGTCGACGTGGCAGGTGTCGCCGCGGGTCACTCCGTCGGCCCGGACCGTGGGTTCGCCGGTGCTCGGGTCCTGCGGGACGGCCCGCCCGGCGGCGTGGTCGCGCAGGTGCGACGGCAGCCGGGGTGACTCACCCGCCGGGCTGCCGGGGCGCAGCGACGTGTCGGCGCGGTCGCCGACCAGCGCGGCCCGCGCGCGGGCGTAACCGGCCGACAGCAGCGCGGAGCCCGGCACGTCGGTGTCGCCGTACCACGCCTCGCGGTCGGCGAACGCGAGCTTCAGCGCCTCGGCCTGCGCGTGGATGCCGTCCAGGCCGGACGGATCGTAGACGGCCGGGTCGTCGAGCGCGTCCAGGATCGAGAGCGTCTGCAGCAGCACCGGGCCCTGGCCCCAGAATCCGGTCTTGGCGATCGTGTGCCCGTGCCAGTCCAGCGTGACCGGTTCCTCCCAGGTCGCCGGCCAGCGGGCCAGGTCGTCGCCGGTGACCAGCCCGGCGTGGGCGCGGCCGCTGGAGTCGCGGAACGGCAGCCGGCTGAACGCGTCGATCGCCTCGGCGACGAACCCCTCCCGCCAGGCGCGCCGGGCCGCCTCGATCTGCGCCTGGCGGTCCGTACCGGCGGCCCGTCCGGCGTCGACGAGGCGGCGCAGCGTGTCCGCGTACGCCGGGTTGGTGACCATCTCCCCCGGCGCGGGCGGGCGGCCGTCGCGGAGCCAGAGGCGCGCGGAGGTCGGCCAGTGGTCGGTGAACAGCGACCGGACCCGCGCCACGGTCTGCCCGGCGGCGCCGACGAGCGGGTGGCCGGCGGCGGCGTAGCCGATCGCCGGTTCCAGCACCTCGGCGAGCGTGCGGGTGCCGTGGTCGCGCAGCAGCAGGAGCCAGGCGTCGACAGCGCCCGGCACCACGGCGGCGAGCGGGCCGGCGCCGGGCACGAGGTCCAGGCCGAGCGAGCGGAAGTGCGCCACGGTGGCGGCGGCCGGGGCCGGTCCCTGACCGCACAGCACCCGCGGCGTGGGGTCGGTCGCGGTGGCGAGGATCGCGGGCACCTCGCCGGCCGGGCCGTTGAGGTGCGGTTCCACGACGTGCAGCACGAACCCGGCGGCGACAGCGGCGTCGAAGGCGTTGCCGCCGCGTTCCAGCACGCCCATCGCGGACTGGCTGGCCAGCCAGTGCGTGGACGAGACCATGCCGAACGTGCCGCGCAGCGTGGGCCGGGTGGTGAACGTCATCGGCGGTGAGCCTACGCCGCGCCGGCGGTGTCGGCGCGCGTCGTCGCGCCCTCCTCCCCCGGGCCGCCGTCGCGCTCGCCGTCGAGCGGGAACAGGCACGCCGCGTGGTGGCCGGGGCCGACCTCGGCGAGCGCCGGATCGGTCTCGGCGCACGCGGGTCGGGCCTGGGGGCATCGGGTACGGAAGCGGCAGCCGCTCGGCGGGTCCACCGGGCTGGGAATGTCGCCGGTGAGCACGATCCGGCGGCGCTCCCGCTCGACGCGCGGATCGGCCACCGGCACCGCCGACAGCAGCGCGGCCGTGTAGGGGTGCGCCGGGCGCCGGTAGATCCGCTCGGGTGGGCCGGTCTCGACGATGCGGCCCAGGTACATCACCGCGATCCGGTCGCTCATGTGCTCGACGGCGGCCAGGTCGTGCGCGATGAACAGGTAGGTCAGCCCGAGGTCGCGTTGCAGGTGCCGGAGCAGGTTCATGATCTGCGCCTGCACGCTCAGGTCGAGCGAGGCGATCGGCTCGTCCAGGACGATCAGGTCCGGCTCCCCGGCCAGCGCCCGGGCCACGCCGACGCGCTGGCGCTGGCCGCCGGACAGCTCGTGCGGATAGCGGCCCGCCGTGTCGGCGCGCAGGCCGACCAGGTCCAGCAGCTCCGCGACCCGGGCCCGCCGGGCGGCGGCGGACGTGGCGAGCCGGTGCACGATCAGCGGCTCGGCGACGCTGTCACCGACCGTCCGGCGTGGATCCAGCGACGCCTGCGGGTCCTGGAACACCATCGCGACGTGGCGCCGCGTCGCCCGCAGGCGGCGGCGCGACCAGCGGGTCACGTCCTCGCCCGCCACCCGGACCCGCCCGGCGGTCGGGTCGACCAGCCGCAGCAGCGCCAGGCCGGCTGTGGACTTGCCGCTGCCCGACTCGCCGACCAGCCCGAGCGTCTCAACCCGGCGTACGGCGAGACTGACGCCGTCGACCGCGCGGACCGTTCCGGCCGGGGTCGGGAAGTGCACCTTCAGGTCGTCCAGCTCGGCGACCACGTCCGGTGTGTCGGCGCTCATCCGGCCTCTCCACGGTAGAAGGTGCGGACCGTGTGCCCGTCGCCGACCGGCGTCAGCGGGGGCAGTTCGTGCTCGCAGCGGGGATCGGCGCGCACCGGGCAGCGTGGCCAGAACGCGCAGCCCGGAGGCAGGTCCAGCGGGCTCGGCGGCGACCCGGGAATGGCCACCAGGTCCTCGCCGCGCCGGGACGGGTCCGGCCGGGCCGCCAGCAGCGCCCGGGTGTACGGGTGCGTGGGCGTGTCGAACACCGCGTCGACCGGGCCCTGCTCGACGATGCGTCCGCCGTACATGACCGCGACGGTGTCCGCGATGCCGGCGACCACGCCCAGGTCGTGGGTGACCCAGACGACGGCGGTGCCCAGCCGCGCCTGGAGGTCGGCGACCAGTTCGATGATCTGCGCCTGGGTGGTGACGTCGAGCGCGGTGGTCGGCTCGTCGGCGATCAGCAGGTCCGGCTCGCAGGCGAGCGCCATGGCGATGGCGACGCGCTGGCGCATGCCGCCGGAGAACTGGTGCGGGTACGCGTCGACGCGCCGTGCCGCCGACGGGATGCCCACCAGGTCCAGCAGCTCCACCGCCCGGTCGCGGGCGGCGCGGCGGGTCAGCCCGAGGTGTTCCTCGGCGGCCTCGGTGACCTGCCGCCCCACCGGCAGCACCGGGTTGAGCGAGGTCATCGGGTCCTGGAACACGAACCCGACGTGCCGGCCGCGTACCTTGCGGCGGCGGTCGTCGGGCAGCGCGGTCAGCTCGGTGTCGAGCAGCCGGACCCGGCCGGTGACGGTGGCGGCGCGTGGGGCGAGGCCGGTGGCGGCGAGCAGCGTCATGCTCTTGCCGCTGCCGGACTCGCCGACCAGGGCGAACGTCTCTCCCGGCCGTACCTGCCAGGACACCCCGGCGACGGCACGGACCGGGCCGCGGCGGGTGCCGACGGTCACGGTGAGGTCGTCCACTGACAGCACTGTCGAATGGCTCATGGGGTGCTCCTGCGGGCCTCGCCCAGGGTGAGCTGCCGCGGGTCCAGCACGTCCCGCAGCGCGTCGCCGACCAGGTTGAACGCCAGCACGGTGAGGAAGATCGCCGCGCCCGGGAACACGCCCAGCCACCACGCGTCGGTGACGAAGCCGCGCCCGTCGAACAGCATCCGCCCCCAGGCCGGCGCGGGCGGCTGGATGCCCAGGCCGAGGAAGGACAGCGCGGCCTCGGAGAGGATCGCGAACGCCAGCGACAGCGACGTCTGCACGATCAGCGGCGCGGCGATGTTCGGCAGCACGTGCCGGCGCATGATGCGCAGGTCGGACGCGCCGATGGAGACGGCGGCCCGGACGAACACCTGCTCCCGTACGGACAGCACGCCGGCGCGGGTGATCCGGGCGAAGATGGGCGTGTAGACCACACCGATGGCGACCATGGCGGTGAGCAGGCCGGGGCCGAGCACCGCCACGATGGCCACCGCCAGCAGCAGCACCGGGAACGCGAACAGCACGTCCATGCAGCGCATGAGCACGCTGTCCAGCCAGCCCCGGTAGTAGCCGGCGAACAGCCCGAGCGTCACGCCCGCGACCAGCGCGATGCCGACGCTGACGGCGCCGACCTGAAGCGAGACGCGGGCGGCGACGAGCACCCGGCTGAGCACGTCGCGGCCCAGTTCGTCGGTGCCGAACGGGTGCGCGCCGCTGGGTGGGCGCAGCATCTGGTCCACGTCGACGTCGTTGACGCCGGCCGGTGCCAGCCACGGGCCGGCCACGCCCACCACGACCAGCAGCACGAGCACGATCGTGCCGCCGACGGCGAGCGGGTCGCGGCGCAGCGCGTCGAGGACGCGGCGTCCGGTGCTCTCGGTCGTGGCGCTCACTTGACCGTGATCCTCGGGTCGAGGCGGGCGTAGAGGATGTCCACCAGCAGGTTGACCAGCAGGAACAGTGCCGCCACGAGCAGCACCGCGCCCTGCAGGACGGGATAGTCGCGGGCCTGCACGGCGTCGAAGGTGAGCCGGCCGATGCCGGGCCAGGCGAACAGCACCTCGATCACGATGACGCCCCCGAGCAGGCTGGCGAGCTGCACCGCGACCACAGTGACCACCGGGATGAGTGCGTTGCGCAGCACGTGCCGCAGGATCACCACCCGGTTGCGCAGGCCCTTCGCCTCGGCGGTGCGCACGTAGTCGGCGGAGAGCACCTCCAGCACGGACGAGCGGATGAACCGGGTGAGGATCGACGCGGTGACCAGGCCGACGGTGACCGCCGGCAGCGCCACGTGGGTGGCCCACCGGCCGGGGTCGTCGGTGAGCGCCACGTAACCCGAGGGGGGCAGCCAGCCGAGCACCCCGGCGAACAGCAGGATGCCCATGATGCCCATCCAGAAGTCCGGCACGGAGACGCCGAACTGGCTGAACACGCGGGCCGCGTGGTCGACCGCGGAGCCGCTGCGTACCGCGGCGACGATGCCCAGCGGGAACGCGACGAGCAGCGCGAACACCACGGCGGTGACGGCCAGTGACAGCGTGGCGGGCAGCCGCTCCAGCACGATCGCGCTCACCGGCTGGCCGGTGCGGAAGCTGACCCCCAGGTCACCGGTGAGCGCGTGCCCGAGATAGCTGACGTACTGCACCGGCAGCGGCTGGTCGAGGCCGGCGCGCTCCCGCAGCGCCTCGTACGTCTGCGGGTCGAACCGGGTGCCGAGCGCCACCCGCACCGGGTCGCCCGGCACCAGTTGCAGCAGCAGGAACACCACAAGGGTCACACCGACCAGCACGACCGCCGACTGGAGGACCCGCCGCAGGACGAAGCGGGCCATCACTTGGCCAGGGCGACCGACCGGAACCGGATCGCCCGGTCGGTGCGCACGTCGTAGCCGGAGACCTTCTTCGACCAGCCCTGCACCACGTCCGGGTTGTAGAGGTAGAGGTAGCTGGCGTCGTCGACGATCTGCTTCGCGGCCTGCTCGTACGCCTGCTTGCGGGCGCCCTGGTCGGTCTGGGTGCGGGCGTCGTCGAGCAGCTTGTCGACCGCCGGGTTCTTGTACTTGTGGAAGTTGAACGTGCCGCCGCTGTGGTGCTGGGCGTAGTAGAACTCGTCCGGGTCGATGTTGCCGAGCCAGCCGAGCATGAACCCGTCGAAGTTGCCCTTCGCCTGCTCGTCGAGCCACTGGGCGAAGTCCAGCGTACGGATCTTGACGGTGATGCCGACGGCCTTGAGCTGCGCGGCGATGACCTGCGCGGCGGTGACCGTCTCCGGGTACTCGCTGGTGACCATCAGGTCCATGGTCAGGTTGCTCACGCCGGCCTGGCCGAGCATCTGCTTCGCCTTGCCCGGGTCGTGGCTGTAGGGCGCGTAGTCGTAGTAGAACGCGCTCGCCTTCGGGATGGCGGTCTGGTTGACGGTGGCCAGCCCGAACTTCGCCGCCTTGGTGATCGCCTCGCGGTCCAGCGCGTACCCGATCGCGCGCCGCACCTCGGGGTTGTCGAACGGTTTGCGGGCCTCGTTGAGCGCCACGTACCAGTAGTCGGTCGACGGCGCCGACTTCACCGTGATGTCGCCGTCGTCCTTAAGGGAGCCGACCTGCTGGGGCGGCAGGTTGTCGGTCCACTGGACCTGGCCGCTGCGCAGGTTCTGCAACGCCACAGTCGGGTCCTTGACGAAGGTGAACGTGACGCCGTCCAGCTTCGGCTTCTCGCCCCAGTAGGAGTCGTTGCGCACCAGCTTCACGCTGTCGCCGGAGGTGTAGCCGGCCACCTTGAACGGGCCGCTGCCGACCGGTGCGGTCTTCACCTTGCCGGACTCGACGTTGGACTTCTCCACGATCGCCACGCCCTTGAACCCGCCGAGGTTCGCCAGCAGGTTCGGCGTGGGCGCGCTCAGCGTCACCACCACCGTGGCCGGGTCGGGCCCGGCGACCGACTTGACGGTGGCGAACTTGTACGCGTTGTTCAGCTTCTCCTTGATGATCCGCTCGAAGGAGTAGACGACGTCCTCGGAGGTCAGCGGCGACCCGTCGGAGAACGTGACGCCCTCGCGCAGCGTGAACGTCCAGGTGAGCTGGTCGGCGCTGGTGGTCCACTTCGTCGCCAGCGACGGCACCATCTTCAGGTCGGCGTCCGGCTCGACGAGCGTGTCGTAGACGTTCTCCAGCACCTGGAAGCTGTAGTACGCCGAGGTCTTGTGCGGGTCGAGCTGGTCCGGCTCGCCGCCGATCGCGGCGTTGAGGACCCCGCCGGCGCCGCCGGCGTTCCCCCCGCCACCGACGTCGACCGCCTCGCCGCCCGTGCATCCGGACAGGACGCCGACTGTCAGTGTGAGTGCGGCGCCGAGCGCGCCGAGCTTCTTCCTGGACACAGGCCCCCCTAGCGACTTCCCGGACAAAAGAAAGTTTCGGCGAGTCTTCTCTCCGAGCCGGATCATGTCAAACGAATCCAGCCAAATTGACTTGTCGTCGAGTGCTTGCCGGTGCGGAGTGAACGGTGGTTCAATCCGGGCCCCGACCTGATCCGCCACCAGCGCTGGGAGTTGCCGCCGTGACCACACACGAGGTCGTCAACCAGGTCCCGCCGATGGTCGGCCACGACACCGCCGACGACCCGGCGCTGTGCGACGGCGTGGCCCGCGAGGGCGCCGGCTGGGCGCTGTCCGGGCTGCACGAGCTGGGCCGGCTCGCCGGTGGTGAGGAGGCCGCCGAACACGGGCGGCTCGCCAACGAGCACCCGCCGGTGCTGCGCACCCACGACCGGTACGGCCACCGGATCGACGAGGTGGAGTTCCACCCGTCCTGGCACGAGCTGATGCGGACCGCCGTCGGGCACGGTCTGCACGCCGCGCCGTGGGCCGACGACCGGCCGGGCGCGCACGTGGCCCGGGCCGCCGGCTTCTACCTGTGGCGGCCCGACGCCGGGCACGGCTGCCCGATCTCGATGACGTACGCGGCGGTGCCCGCGCTGCGGCACAACCCGGACCTGGCCGCCCGCTACGAGCCGCTGCTCACCACCCGCGAGTACGACTTCGGGCTCCGCCCGCCGCAGACCAAGCGCGGGCTGCTCGCCGGCATGTCGATGACCGAGAAGCAGGGCGGCTCGGACGTCCGCGCCAACACCACCACGGCCCGGCCGGAGCCGGACGGCAGCTACCGGCTCGTCGGGCACAAGTGGTTCACCTCGGCGCCCATGTGCGACCTGTTCCTCACCCTCGCGCAGGCGCCCGGCGGCCTCACCTGCTTCCTGGTCCCCCGGGTGCTGCCCGACGGCAGCCGCAACCCGATGCGGCTGATGCGGCTCAAGGACAAGCTCGGCAACCGCTCCAACGCCTCCGCCGAGGTCGAGTACGAGCACGCGGTGGCGTGGCGCGTCGGCGACGAGGGCCGGGGCGTGCGCACCATCATCGACATGGTCAACCTGACCCGGCTCGACTGCGTGATCGGCGCCGCGGCCGGGATGCGCCACGGCGTCACCACCGCCGTGCACCACGCCACCCACCGGCGGGCGTTCGGCGACTACCTCGCCGACCAGCCGCTGATGCGCAACGTGCTGGCCGACCTGGCCGTCGAGTCCGAGGCCGCCACAGTGCTGATGATGCGGCTGGCCGGGGCGACCGACCGGTCGGCGCGCGGCGACGACGGCGAGACCGCGTTCAAGCGCCTCGCCCTCGCCGTCGGCAAGTACTGGGTGTGCAAGCGCTGGCCGGGGCACGCCGCCGAGGCGCTGGAGTGCCTGGGCGGCAACGGCTACGTGGAGGAGTCCGGCATGCCGCGGCTGTTCCGCGAGTCGCCGCTGAACTCGATCTGGGAGGGCTCCGGCAACGTCGCCGCGCTGGACGTGCTGCGCGCGCTCACCCGGGAACCGCAGGTGCTCGCCGCGTACGAGGCGGAGGTGGCCGCCGCGGCCGGCGCGGACGCCAGGCTGGACGCCGCGGTGCGCCGGGTGCGCGACGAACTCGCCGACCACACCGACCTGGAGCTGCGCGCCCGGCGGGTGGTGGAGCGGCTGGCGCTGGTGCTCCAGGGCGCGCTGCTGGTGCGCCACGGCCACCCGGCGGTCGCCGACGCGTTCTGCGCCTCCCGGCTCGACGGCGACCACGGTCAGGCGTACGGGACGCTGCCGGGCGGGCTGGACCTCGCAGCGATCATCGACCGCGCCACCCCGAAGATCGGCTGAGGGCGTGGTGACGCGACTCGCCTCGGTGCACCTGTACCCGGTCAAGTCCCTCGGCGGCGTCGACGTCGACCGGGCCGACGTCGAGCCGTGGGGGTTGCGTCACGACCGCCGCTGGCTGGTGCTGCGCCCCGACGGCGGCAAACTGGGCTCGACCGCCCTACCGGCGCTGCTCGGCCTGACCGCCGCCCCCGGCCCCGGGTCGATCACGCTCACCGCCCGCGACGGTTCGTCGCTGACAGTTACCGAACCGGTGGACGGGCCGCCGGTCGCCACCGACGTGTCCCGGCTGGACACGGTCCGGCTCGCCGCCGACGAGGCCCACGACTGGCTCTCCGCGCGGCTGGGCCGACCCGTACGGCTGGCCTGGCTGGACGACCCGCGCCGCCGGCCGATGTCGGCCGAGCACGGCGGCGGGCCCGGTGATCCGCTGAACCTGTCCGACGCCGGACCGCTGCTGGTGGCCACACTGCCGTCGCTGCGGCGGCTGCGGGACTGGATCGTCGAGGGCGCGCTGGAACGCGGCGAGCCCGCGCCGGAGCCGCTGGCGATGGCCCGGTTCCGGCCGACTGTGGTGCTGGACGGGCCGGTCGAACCGTTCGCCGAGGACGGCTGGACGCGGGTGCGCATCGGCGCGGTGGACTTCCGGGTCTCCGAACGCTGCGACCGCTGCTCGGTGACGCTCATCGACCCGGAGACCCTCGCCGGCGGGAAGGAGCCGATCCGCACGCTGGCCCGGCACCGGCGCCACGACGGCAAGACCTGGTTCGGCGTCCGCCTGGTCCCGCTGACCACCGGCGAGATCCGGGCCGGCGACCCGGTCGCCGTCTCCTGATCCGGCGGCTCAGCGGCGACGCCACTCGTCGGCCAGGATCGCGTGGACGAGCTGGTCGGCCCAGCCGCCCCGGAACCGGTAGCTGCGCACGTGTCGCGCCTCCCGCCGCATGCCGAGCCGGGCCATCAGGCGGGCCGACGGCGCGTTGTCCGCGTGACAGCGGGCCATCACCCGGTGCAGCCCGAACCCGCCGAAACCCCAGTCCAGCAGCGCGCCGGCCGCCTCGGTGGCCAGCCCACTGCCGCCGTGGTCGGGGTGGAAGACGTACCCCAGCTCGGCCGTGCGGTCCGCCGCGCTGCGCCAGACCAGCTCGACCGCGCCGATCACCCGCCCGTCGCGCACCACGGCGAGCGTCAGGCAGTCGCCCTCCGCGCGCAGCGCGTCCTCGCCGGCCATCGCGGTCACCGACGCCAGGGACTCCGCCCGGGTACGCGGCGCGGCGCCCGCCATCCAGCGGACCACGTCCGGGCGGCGCTGCCAGGCGTGCACGTCGTCGAGGTCGTCGACGGTGACCGGGCGCAGCAGCAGCCGGGACGTGCGCACCGGGTACACCGGGTGGGTCATCGGGCGATCGTAGGAGGAACCTAGGGTGGGTCGCATGGTCGTTTCCGCCGAGGACGGCAACCCGCTCACTCAGCTCACGCTCGACCAGCTCCGGCAGCGCACCAGCGTGAAGTGGCGGCTGTACCCGCCGGACGTGCTGCCGCTGTGGGTCGCCGAGCAGGACGTGCCGCTGGCGCCGCCGGTGGCCGAGGCGCTGCGCCGGGCGGTCGAGCTGGGCGACACCGGCTACTCGTACGGCACCGCGTACGCCGAGGCGGTCGGCGGGTTCGTCGCGCAGCGGTGGGGCTGGGCCGACTTCCCGGTCGGCCGGACCTCGCTGGTGCCGGACGTGATGATGGGTACGGTCGAGGTGCTGCGCCTGGTCACCGGCCCCGGTGACGCGGTGGTGGTCACTCCCCCGGTCTACCCGCCGTTCTACGCGTTCGTCACGCACGCCGACCGGCAGGTGATCGAGGCGCCGCTCGGCGCGGACCAGCGGCTCGACCCGGCCGCGCTGGAGGAGGCGTTCCGGCGCGCCCGCGCGATCGGCGACCGGCCGGCGTTCCTGCTCTGCAACCCGCACAACCCGACCGGTGTGGTGCACCGGCCCGACGAGCTGGCCACGGTCGCCGAGCTGGCCGCCCGGCACGGCGTACGGGTGGTGGCCGACGAGATCCACTCGCCGCTGGCGCTGCCCGGTGCGCGGTTCACCCCGTACCTGACGGTGCCGGGCGCCCAGAACGCGTTCGCGCTGTTGTCGGCGTCGAAGGCGTGGAACCTGGCCGGGCTCAAGGCGGCGCTGGCGGTCGCCGGGCCGGACGCGGCGGACGACCTGGCCCGGATGCCGGAGGAGGTCAGCCACGGCCCCAGCCACCTCGGGGTGCTCGCGCACACCGCCGCGTTCCGCGCCGGCGGGCCGTGGCTGGACCGGCTGCTCGACGGCCTCGACGCGAACCGGTCGCTGCTCGGATCGCTGCTGGCCGACCACCTGCCGACGGTTTCGTGGCGGCCGCCCGAGGGCACGTACCTGGCCTGGCTGGACTGCCGGCGCCTCGGCGTACCCACCGAGGCGGGCGACGGACCGGGCGTGGCGAGCGACGTGGCCGGTCCGGCGCGGATGTTCCTCGACCGGGCCCGGGTGGCGCTCAGCTCCGGGCACGTCTTCGGCTCCGGCGGTGCCGGGTTCGTGCGGCTCAACTTCGCCACCTCCCCCGCCGTGCTCACCGAGGCGGTCACCCGGATGGGCCGCGCGACGCGCGCCTGAGAGCGTGTGCGGGAGACCCCCGGGTGCGTGTCAGCCCAGGGCTTTGCGCAGCAGCGCCGTCAGCTGGTCCTGTTCCTGGGGTGACAGTCGTCCGACAGCCGAACGGGCGAAGGTGAAGGCGGCGGTGAACCGCTGGTAGATCTCATCGCCACGGGGGGTTCGCGCGACGAGCCGCGCGCGGCGGTCCCGGGGATTCGGTTCGCGGGTGACGAGGCCGAGCGCTTCGAGCCGCATGACGATCTGGGTGATGTTGGAGGCGTCGCAGCCCAGTTCCTCGGCCAGAGCACCCATGCCGCGCCGCGCGTCGAGCCGTCCGAGCACACATGCCTGGGCCGGACTCAGCGACAACTCGGCCGCGGCCGTCTCGTAGGCGCGGTCGTACACGTCGACCAGGTCGAACAAGGCGGCCTCGGCCTCCGACGAGGTGGTCACGGGTCCGCTCGGCAGTGCCATGGCCCCAGCGTAGGACAGTTGCTTGATTCGCTCAAACAGCTGTGCTCCAATGATCCTTGATTCACTCAAACAACAGGGGGGTCGGATGGACGGCAGAGCCGAGCACACAGCGGGCGGCGCGGTCGCGGGGCCGCAGATGAACGCGGTCGTCCTGGATCGGTTCGGTGGAGTCGGCGAACTCTCGCCGCGCCGGATACCGCTCCCGGAGGTCGGCGACGACGACGTCCTCATCCGGGTGGAGTCCGCGGGGGTCGGGTCCTGGGACGCGGGCGAGCGGGAGGGGGAATACGACGGCGTCTTCGGTGTCCCGTCGAGCTTCCCCTACGTCCTCGGCTGGGACGGCTCGGGCACGGTGGCAGCGGTCGGACGAGACGTCACAGGGTTCGCGGTGGGCGAGCGTGTCTACGCCGCGACGATGCCGGTGCCGCGCGGCGGCTTCTACGCCGAGTACGCCGTCGTCGGGGCGGAGTTCGTCGCGCGCGTGCCCGACCGGATGCCGACCGGACAGGCCGGCGCGATGGCCTGGGACGCCCTGACCGCACTGAGCGGCCTCGACCTCCTCGGCCTGCGGACGGACGAGACACTCATGGTCTTCGGAGCCAGCGGGGGCATCGGGCACATGGCGGTGCAACTGGCGCGGCACCGCGGCATCCGGGTGCTGGCCGTGGCCTCCGGTGACGACGGCGTCGCCCTGGCCCGGAGGCTTGGTGCTGACGACGCGGTCGACGGCCGCAGGGACGATGTCCCGGCCGCGGCGCTGGAGTTCGCACCAGGCGGGCTGGATGCGGCTCTGGTCACCGTGGGCGGCGAAGCCGCCGAACGCGCTCTCCGCGCCGTCCGGAACTCGGGGCGGATCGCCTGGCCGAACGGCGTCCTGCCCGCGCTCGCGTCGCCGCCGGGTGCGCCGGTGCACCACTACGACGGGGATCGGAGCCGCGCCGCCACCGATCGGCTGAACGCGATCATCGAAGCGGGCTCCTTCGAGGTCCACGTCGCCCGGACCTTCCCGTTGGAGCGGGCCGAGGAGGCGCATCGCGCCCTGGATGATCACTATGTCGGGAAGCTGGCACTCACGGTCGGCTAGACGCGCCGCAGCCGGTGAAGCGGCTCAACGGGCGACGACGCGTACCCCCTGGTTGTCGCCCTCGGACAGGAACGACGCCACGGCGCCGCCCTCGGCGGTGACGGCCGCGTGCTCGGCGCGGGTGAGGGCGCGCAGCGGCGTGACCACCACGACGCCCGCGTCGACAGTCCAGGTGGCGGCGACCCGGCCGTCGACGAGCACGAACCGGGCCCCCGCCACGGAGAGGTCGCGGTGGGCGTCGTCGATGATCCGGGTGCGGTCATGGTAGCCGAGCACCGCGTTGTCGAAGGCGGGCAGGAACCGTACCGGCGCCGGGGTGTCCGGGTCGGGCCGGGGCGCGCCCGGCAGGTCGAGCAGCGTGCGGCCGCGCGCGTCCCGGAAGGTCACCAGCTCGTCGCGGACCGCGGCCACCGCGGCCGGTAGCCCGGCGAGGCCGCACCAGGCGCGCAGGTCCGCCGACGCGGCCGGCCCGAACGCGGCCAGGTAGCGCCGCACCAGCGCCCGCCCGGCCGGGTCGTCGCCGTCCGGGCCGGGCGGGTCGGCGTCGCGGCCCAGCCACCGGGCCAGAGCGACGGTACGGACGCCGGCGGTGGTCCGCCACAGTCCGCGCGGCGGCGCCTGCACGGCCGGCACCAGCGCGAGCACGATCTCGCCGAGCGCCCGGCGATCCACCGCCGGCCAGCGCGCGGCGAGCGCCCCCACGATCTCCGCGGTGGTGCGCGGCTCGCCGTCGGCCAGGACGTCCCGGGCCGCCGCGGCGAGTTCGTCGAGGTCGACCCCGTCGAACTCGCCGCGGTAGACGCCCAGCACCCGCTGCCGCAGCATCGCGTCGTGCCGGGACCGCCAGGCCAGCACGTCGTCCGCGGCGAGCAGGTGCACGGTGCGGCGCATCAGGTGGGTACGCACCAGGCGGCGGCGCACCAGCAGGTCCGACAGGACCGCCGGATCGAAGGCCCGCAGCCGCGACCAGAGCCCGACGTACGGCTCCTGCGGCTCCTGTGCCTGCAACCCGCACAGGTGCGTGACGGCGTCGGCCACCGGCAGGTCGGCGCGGTCGAGCAGCAGTTGCCGGGCGAGCGTCGCCCGGTTGAGCGCGCGCCGGTCGAGCACTGTCACGGTCCCGGTCTCCGGCCGGCTCAGGTGGTGGTCTGCCCGTCGATGCTCTCGCGCAGGATGTCGGCGTGCCCGGCGTGCTGGGTGGTCTCGGCGATGACGTGGATCAGCACCCGCCGGACGCTGCGGACCGAACCGGGCTCGTTCCACGGCGCGTCCGGGACCGGCCAGGTCGCCGACAGGTCCTCGACGCCGGCCACGATCTCCTCGGTACGGGCGGCGATGCGGGCGTACCGGTCCAGGATGGCCGGCAGCGTGTCCTCGGGCAGCATCTGGAAGTCCCGTCCCCGCTCGATCGCCCACTGCGGCAGCTCGCGGGCCTGCCCGGACATGAAGTCCTCCCAGGTGACGCCCTCGGGCATGGCGAAGGACATCGCCGAGGGGCCCTCGACCACGAACCGCAGCCACGCCTCCTCGGTGGACGCGACGTGCTTGATCAACCCGCCCAGGCAGAGCGCGCTGGCGGTCGGCTTCTGCCCGGCCTGCTCGTCGGTGAGGCCGCGCACCGTGTTGATCAGCATGTTCCGGGCGTCGGCGAGCTCGGCCAACAGGTCGGCCCGCTCGGCGTCGAGGGTGGTGGGGGTCGTGGTGGTGCCGGTCATCGTCATCGTTCCTTCCGGTCCTGATCGGGTACGGGTCCACCCTCGCAGGCACAGCGGTCAGGAAGTGTCCTCTTCTCGCGGCAGAATGCGTGTCGTGCCGAAGACTTCCGCCCGACTGCTCTCCCTGCTGTCCCTGTTGCAGGCGCGACGCGACTGGCCCGGATCGCTGCTCGCCGAACGGCTGCGGGTCAGCCCGCGTACCGTGCGCCGCGACGTCGACCGGCTGCGGGAGCTGGGCTATCCGATCGAGAGCGCCAAGGGCCCGGACGGCGGCTATCGGCTGGGCGCCGGCTCGGCGCTGCCGCCGCTGCTCTTCGACGACGAGCAGGCGGTCGCGCTCACCGTGGCGTTGCAGACCGCCGCCGGCGGCGTGACCGGCATCGAGGAGGCGGCGGCGCGGGCGCTGACCACGGTGCGGCAGGTGATGCCGGCGCGGCTGCGGCACCGGGTGGACGCGCTGCGGGTGGTCGACGTGCAACGCGCCGGCACACCGGTCCGGCACCGGGTGGAACCGGCGCTGCTGATGACGTTGAGCGCCGCCGTGCACGCCCGCGAGGAGCTGCGCTTCGACTACGAGGCGGTGTCCACCGCGCCACCGGATCCGGACCGGCCGCCGCGCCGGGTGCAGCCGCACCACCTGGTCACCTGGGGTGGGCGCTGGTACCTCGTCGCCTGGGACCTCGACCGCGACGACTGGCGCACGTTCCGGGTCGACCGGATCAGCCCGCGTACGCCCACCGGCCCCCGGTTCACGCCTCGTGCGCTGCCCGGCGGGGACGTGGCCGCGTACGTCGCCGGCCGGTTCAAGGGCGCCACCGGGCCGGGTGACTGGCCCTGCCGGGGCGAGGTGATCCTCGACCTGCCCGCCCGCGTGGTGTCCGGGTGGACCCGCGACGGGATCGTCGAGGAACTGGGCCCGGACCGCTGCCGGCTGGTGCTCGGCGCCTGGTCGTGGCCCGGGCTGGCCGCCGTGCTCGGCCGCTACGACGCCGACATCGAGGTGATCGGGCCGCCGGAGCTGCGGGAGGCGTTCGCCCGCCTGGCCCGCCGCTACGCCGCCGCGGCGGAGCCCCCGGGCCCGCCTCGGTAGCCGGGCCGGTCGGGGTGTCAGTCGGTGGGCAGGAGCGGACGCATGAACGTGCGCTCGTACCGCAGGACGCAGCCCGACTCGTCGCGTATCCGGTCGGCGGCGACGAACTCCGGGTCCACCCCGAACCGGGACCGGTACTGCTCGTACGCCGCCAGGCTCTCGAAGCTGAACAGCGCCTCGGCCCGGTCGCTGGCGCCCTCGGCGGGCAGGAAGTAGCCGTGGTGCACGCCGCCGTGCCGTGCCACCAGCCGCATCCAGGCGCGGGCGAAGCGCTCGAACGCCTCGATCTGCGCGGGGTCGATCGTGTAGTGCACGACGCAGGTGATCACGCGGCCACGATAGCGACGCCCGGTCCCGGGCGCTCAGGCCGCGGAGCGGCGGTCGCCGGGGTCGGTCGTGTCGGCGAGCCCGGCGTACCGCCCCCGGTGGTAGAGCAGCGGCGAACCGACGTCGGCGTGCCGCAGCAGTTCCGGTTCGGCCAGCACGACGGCGTGGTCCCCGACGACGACCCGGTCCACCACCCGGCACAGCAGCCAGGCCAGCGTGTCGTCGAGGACCGGCACCCCTTCCGGGCCGGGCCGCCACCGGGTCGGCTCGGCGAACCGGTCGATCCCGCTGGTGGCGAACCTCCGGGCCACCTCGTGCTGGCCGTGCCCGAGCAGGTGCACACCGACGTGCCGCGCCCGGGACACCACCGGCCAGCTCGACGAGCCCAGGTCCAGGCAGAACGAGACGATCGGCGGTCGCAGCGACACCGCGGTGAACGAGGTGGCGGTGAACCCGGCCGCGGGCGGGCCGGCGGCGGTGACCACCGTGACGGTGCTGGCCTGGTGGCGCAGCAGCGTCCGCAGCGCGTCGGCGTCGGCGTCGACCGGGGTGTCGGCGGGCTCGGGCACGACGTTCCTCCAAGGTGTACGGGGACGGACGGCGGTCAGACCGTGAAGCCGTGGAACAGCACCGACGCCAGCCCGAGGGCCAGCACCAGGTTGAACACGGTGGCGGCGCCGAACACGGTCACCGGCCGCCAGCCGGCCTCGCGCAGCGACGACACGCGGACCTCCAGGCCGATGCTGACGAAGGCCAGGATGAGGAACCAGACCCGCAGGTCGGTGACGATCGCCATGGTGGCCTTGCCGTCCGACCCGGCCGCGTCGAGATACCAGGTGGCGATCACCGAGGCGGCGACGAACCCGAGGACGAACTTCGGGAACCGGCGCCACAGCTCGCCGAGCCCGGGGCGCGGGGCGTCCGGTCGGCGCTCCACGCGCAGCGCGAAGTACGCGGTGAGCGCCACCGCGACCACGCCCATCAGCGCGTTCTGGGTGACCTTGACGATGCTGGCGATCTGGAGCGCGTCCTCACCGGCGAGCGCGCCGGCCGCGGTGACGGCGGCGGTGGTGTCGATGTTGCCGCCGATCCAGGCGCCGGCGACCGCGTCGGAGAGGCCGAGCACGTCGGCCAGCCACGGCAGCAGGAAGATCGACGGCAGCGCGAACGCGATGACCAGGCTGGCCGTGTACGCGAGCTGCTCCCGGCGTGCCCGTACCGCGCCGGCGGCGGCGATGGCGGCGCTGACACCGCAGATCGACACCGCCGAGGCGAGCAGCGCCCGCAGCTTCTCGTCCAGGCCGAACCGCCCGGCCAGCCACCAGGTGAACAGGAACACGCCACTGATCAGCAGCAGCGCCTGGGCGATGGCGGGTCCGGCGGCGCTCCCGATGACGGCGAGGTTGATCGAGGCGCCGAGCAGCACCAGACCGGTCTTGATGAAGAACTCGGTACGGAACGCGGCGGAGATCCGGTCCCGCAGCCCGGTCACTGTGACGACCAGGTTGCCGAGCAGGCCGAGCAGGATCGCGTAGACCGGGTACTCGACCGCGCCGGCCACGTCCTCGATCGCGCTGCCCTCGGCCCAGACCGGCACGTTCTGTTCGAGGTACCGGGTGAGCGCGGCGAGACCGAGCACCACCAGCAGGCCCAGGCCGGTCCAGGCCCAGAACGCGCCGGTACGCAGGTCGGCCCGGGGTGGCGCGACCGCGGGCGTACCGGCGGGTCGGTCCACCGGGGTCGCGGTGGCCGGGGCGTCCGCGGTGGAGGCCGCGGACGGCCCGGCGGCGGTGGTGTGGACGGCGGGCTCCGGGGCGGCGGCCATCACGGCACCAGCCCGGCGGGGATCGCGCCGGCCAGCACCAGGAGCAGCAGCGCGAGGCCGAGGACGGTGGCGGCCCAGTCCTCGCTGAAGGCGAGCCGGGACGTGCCTGCGGTGGGCGGTTCGGGTGGCGTGGGCGCGGTGCTCATGAGGGGCTCCTACGGGTACGCGCGGGCGACGGAGGGCAGCCGGAGGCGACGGGTGACGGGGGATCATCGACCCAGTGAGAGTTTCCTACTTAACTAGTAGGATTACAAGGTCTTCCCGGGCTCCGGCTCGTCCGCGGCACGGGCGGCCACCACCACCGAGATGCCGTCGAGCACCCGCTGGAGACCGAACTCGAAGGCGTGGTCCGGTCCGTACGCCCCGCCGTGCGCCATCCCGGCGGCGGTGCCGACCCGCGCGGCGAGCGGAAAACTGCCGGCGGTCATGAACTTCTCCAGCCAGGGCCCGTGCGTCTGCCACCACTGGTCGTCGGTCATCCCGGTCTCACGTTCCAGCTCGGCCACGTCCAGCGCGCCCCGGGCCGCGTTCTTGGCGTGCCCCAGCAGGAGCGTGAGAACGGCGTCCATCTCCACGTCGTCGAGCCCGATGTCCGCCACGGCGTGCAGCTCGTAGTCGTACTTGGCGAGCACGTTCGGGCCGAGCACCGGCCGGGTCGTCTCGGCGCGCAGCAGCCACGGGTGGGCCCGGTAGAGCGCGAGATTGTCCCGGGCTATGCGCTCCAGCCGGCCGCGCCAGCCGCCCGCGACGTCGGCGGGGCGCGGCAGGTCACCGAGGACGGTGTCCACCATGACGTCGAGCAGTTCCGCCTTGCCCGGCACGTACGTGTAGACGGACATGGTGCCGACGCCGAGCGCCTCGCTGACCCGGCGCATGGTGAGCGCGTCGATGCCCTCGGCGTCGGCGATCTCGATCGCGGTGCGCACGATCCGGTCGACGCTGAGGCCGGGACCGGCGCCGCGGCTGGCCGGCTCCCGGGTACGCCAGAGAAGGGCCAGGCTGCGGGCGGGATCGGCCTTGCGCCGGCGCTCCTTCGACATGGTGCCGTCATCCTACCGGCCGCGCCGGGCACCGGCCGCCGGCGGGACGCCGGAAAGGGAGAGCCCGAGAATTGTTCGCGCAAAAAGAATGGCGGGTTCTCCCGCCACTACCAACATATAGCGCACCCCCGGTCTTGCCGCAAGACCCGGGTGACGGCGCACAATTGCCGGCCGTAACCCATTGCCGAGGCATTCGAAAAGCCGCGAAGAGCGGAGGCTCGGCCGTGCCCGTGATCGGAGACGAGTTGAATCTGCCCACCACAAGCGTTTTCGATCTTCCTGAGCGTCTGTCGGCGAAGGCCGACCCGAACCTGATCGCCGCCGACGAGCGGCACTTCGCCGCCATCGCGGAGAGTCTGCGCCGCTCGATCGCCGACCTGACCGACCGGCTCGACGCGACGCGCCGGGCCGCGGGCGGCCGGGGCCGGCAGGCGGTCGACCGGGACCAGGAGGTCCGGCGGCTGAGCGCGCGCCTGCGTACGCTGCGCCGTTACGGCCTGGACCTGTGCCTGGGCCGGATGGTCGGTGCGGACGGCGCGCCCCCGGTGTACGTGGGCCGGCTGGGCCTGACCGACGGCGCGGGCGGCCGGCTGCTGCTGGACTGGCGCTCCCCCGCCGCCGAGCCGTTCTTCGGCGCGACCCACGCCGACCCGATGGGCCTGGTCAGCCGCCGCCGGTACCGGTGGAGCGGAGGCCGGATCACCGACTACTGGGACGAGGTGTTCACCGCCGACGGTCTGGCCGGGCACGCCGCGCTGGACGACCAGTCGGCGTTCATCGCCAGCCTGGGCGCGACCCGGTCGGTGCGGATGCGCGACGTGCTCGGCACCATCCAGGCCGACCAGGACGCGATCATCCGGGCCGGTTCCCGGGGCGCGCTGGTGGTCGACGGCGGTCCCGGCACCGGCAAGACGGTGGTGGCGCTGCACCGCACCGCGTACCTGCTGCACGCCGACCCGCGGCTGGGCGAGCGCCGGGGCGGGGTGCTGGTGGTCGGGCCGCACCAGCCGTACCTGAACTACGTCTCCGACGTGCTGCCCAGCCTGGGCGAGGAGGACGTGCAGATCTGCACCCTGGCCGACCTGGTGCCGGAGGGCGCGGCGGCGGCGCCGGAGACCGACCCGGAGGTGGCCCGGCTCAAGGCGTCCGCGGACCCGGTGCGGGCGGTCGACGCCGCGGTCCGGTTCTACGAGGAGCCGCCCGGGACCGGGATGACAGTCGGCGTCGGGGACGCCGAGTTGCGGCTGACCGCCGACGACTGGACGACGGCGTTCGAGGCGGCCGGGCCCGGCGTCCCGCACAACGAGGCCCGCGACGACGTGTGGGAGGAACTGCTGACGATCCTGGTGGAGAAGTACCGCGGCGACGAGCCGGAGGAGGCGGTGCGCCGGGCACTGGGGCGCGACCGCGAACTGGCCACCGCGTTCGGCCGGGCGTGGCCGCTGCTCGACCCGCTCGACGTGGTCGCCGACCTGTGGTCGGTGCCGGCCTACCTGCGCCGGTGCGCACCCTGGCTGAGCGTCGAGGAGATCCGTACGCTGCGGCGGGCCGACGCCCGGGCCTGGACGGTGGCTGACCTGCCGTGGCTGGACGCGGCCCGGCGGCGGGTCGGTGACCCGGAGGCGTCGCTGCGGCGGCGCCGCGACGAGGCGGTGCTGGCCGCGCAGCGCGTCGAGATGGACACGGTGGTCGACGCGCTGATCGCGTCGCACGCCTACGACGACGGCGAGGGTCTGATGACCATGCTGTACGGCGAGGACATGCGGACCAGCCTGGTCGACTCCAGCGCGCTGAGCGCGGCGGATCCGGACCTGCTGGCGGGGCCGTTCGCGCACGTCGTGGTGGACGAGGCGCAGGAGCTGACCGACGCGCAGTGGCAGATGCTGCTGGCGCGCTGCCCGTCGCGCAGCTTCACCGTGGTCGGTGACCGGGCGCAGGCGCGGCACGGGTTCACCGAGTCGTGGCCGGAGCGGCTGGCGCGGGCCGGGTTCGACCGGGTCGAGGTGGCGACGCTGACCGTCAACTACCGCACCCCGGCGCAGGTGATGGCGGCGGCCGAGCCGGTGATCCGGGCCGTCCTCCCGGACGCCAACGTGCCCACGTCCATCCGCGACGGCGCGCCCGTGCGGTACGGCGACCGCGCCGAGCTGCGCGCGGTGGTGGACGGCTGGCTCGCCGCCCACGCCGAGGGCGTCGCGTGCGTCATCGGCGATCCGGCGTTCCCGGCCTCGGACCGGGTCCGGTCGCTGAGCCCGGTGCTCGCCAAGGGCCTGGAGTTCGACCTGGTGGTGCTGGTCGACCCGGAGTCGTTCGGCGACGGGATCGCCGGGGCGGTGGACCGGTACGTCGCGATGACCCGGGCCACCGGCGAGCTGGTCGTGCTCACCGGGCCGTGACCGGCGCCCCGGGGGCGGCACGCTGCCGCCCCCGGGGTCCGGCTCAGCGGCTCAGCGCCCGGTAGCGGCGCAGCGACAGCGGCAGGAACACCGCGACGAGCACGAGCGGCCACAGCACCGCCAGCAGGGGGTGGTGTGCGGCCACCCACGAGTCGCCGCCCCAGCCGGGGTTGCCGAACAGCTCCCGGGTGGCCCCGACGGTCGCGGACAGCGGGTTCCACTCGGCGACCGCGCCCAGCCACGCGGGCATGGTGGACGGCGCCACGAACGCGCTGGACAGGAAGCCGAGCGGGAACTCCAGCGTCTGCACGGCGGTGACCGCGCTCTGCCCCTTCACGGTCAGGCCGAGGAAGATGCCCACCCAGACCAGCGCGAACCGCAGCAGCAGGATCAGCCCGAGCGCGGCGAGCGTGTCGCCGAGGTCGCCGCGCGCCCGCCACCCGACCGCCAGGCCGACGCCCAGCATGACGGCGAGCGTCACCACCGCGAACATCAGGTCGGCGGCCGCGCGGCCGAGCAGCGGGGCCAGCCGGGACACCGGCATGGACCGCAGCCGGTCGGTGACGCCGCGGTCCAGGTCCGCCGAGACCGCCATGGTGGTCATGCTGATGCCGAAGACCATGGTCATGGCGAACATGCCCGGCATCAGGAACTCGCGGTAGCTGCCGCCGCCGGGCACCTGGAGCGCGCCGCCGAACAGGTACGCGAACATCAGCACCATCAGGATGTCGAAGCCCAGCGAGCCGATCAGCGGGCCGGGCTCGCGCCGCCAGTGCGCCAGCGCGCGCCCGGTGAGCGTCAGGCCGTCACCGGCCAGGGACGGGCGCCGGGCCGGGGTCACCGTCGCGGTCACGCGGTCACCTCCACGCCGGTACGGGCGGCGGACGGCGCGCCGGTGAGCTGGAGGAACACCTCGTCCAGTGTGGGTCGCCGCAGCGCCACGTCGGCCACGCCCACGCCGTCGGCGTCGAGTGCGCGCAGCACCTCGGTCAGCGCGCCGGCCCGGTCGCCGACCTGGGCGCTGACCGCCCGCCGGTCCGGGTCGACCGCCGGTTCGGCGTGGGCGACCGCGCGCAGCCGCCCGGCGGCGGTGGCGAGGTCGGCGACGTCGCGGACGACCAGTTCGATCCGGTCGCCGCCGAGGCGGGACTTCAGCGCGTCCGGGGTGCCCTCGGCGATCACCCGGCCGGCGTCGAGCACGCAGACGCGGTCGGCGAGCTGGTCGGCCTCGTCCAGGTACTGCGTGGTGAGCAGCACCGTGGTGCCGGCGCGCACCAGGTCGCGTACCGCCTCCCACACCTCGTTGCGCCCGCGCGGGTCGAGCGCGGTGGTCGGCTCGTCGAGGAACAGCACCGACGGCGCGAGGATCATGCCGGCGGCCAGGTCGAGCCGGCGGCGCATGCCACCGGAGTACGTGCGTACCGGCCGCCCGCCGGCGTCGGCGAGCCCGAACCGGTCGAGCAGTTCGGTGGCGCGCCGTCTCGCAGTGGCCCGGTCCAGGTGGAACAGGCGGCCGAAGATGACCAGGTTCTCCCGCCCGCTCAGTGCCTCGTCCACGGCCGGGTGCTGCCCGACCAGGCCGATGCGGTGGCGTACCCGATCGGCCTGCTCCGCCACGTCGAAGCCGGCGACCTCGGCCCGCCCGGCGTCGAAGCGCAGCAGCGTGGCCAGGATGCGTACGGCTGTTGTCTTACCGGCGCCGTTCGGGCCGAGCAGCCCGCACACGGTGCCGGGTGGCACCCGCAGGTCGAATCCGTCCAGCGCGGCCGTGTCCCCGTACCGCTTGCGCAGCCCCTCCGCGAGGATCGCGTGTTCCACGTCTGTGCCCCCTCCGTCGACGAGGGCACTAACGTACAACGTACGGTAGGCCGTCCGCCAATGATTTCAGTCGACGATGCGGTGCTCCCAGGCCCAGACCGCGATCTCGGTACGGTTGCGCAGGCCGAGCTTCGTCTGCACCGCGGAGACGTGGCTCTTGACGGTGCTCAGCGAGATGAACAGCTCCGCGCCGATCTCCAGGTTCGTCCGGCCCCGGGCGATCTCGCGTACCACCTCGACCTCCCGCTCCGACAGCGCCGGGCGGCGCTCGTCACGCGGCGGCGCGGGCGGGGTCAGGTGACGCAGCAGCCGGACCGTCACCGACGGGGACACGAGCGCGTCGCCCTGGTACGCCGCCCGCACCGCCTCCACCAGCAGCGCCGGTCCGGCGTCCTTGAGCAGGAACCCGGCCGCTCCCCCGCGCAGCGCGCCGTAGACGTACTCGTCCAGGTCGAACGTGGTGACCACGACGACGCGCAGCGGGTCGGCCACCCCGGGCCCGGCGAGCGCCCGGGTCACCTGGAGCCCGTCGAGCCGCGGCATCCGGATGTCCACCAGGCACACGTCGGGGCGCAGCCGGCGGGCCTGGGCGACCGCGTCGACGCCGTCGGACGCCTCGGCCACCACCGAGATGTCCGGCTGGTCCTCCAGGATCAGCCGCAGCCCGCCGCGGACCATCGCCTGGTCGTCGGCGAGCAGCACCCGGATCGTCATCACGCCCTCCCGTTCGGCACTACCGCCCGCACCGACCACCCGGAGTTATCCGGGCGGGGACCGGCGCGCAGCGTGCCGCCGAGGGCCTCGACCCGCTCGCGCAGGCCGATCAGGCCGTATCCGCCCCGGGACTCGGCGGGCGCGCCGGACGCGTCGTCGGTCACCTCGACCACGACGGCGTCCGGCTCCCGCGCCACGTCCACAGTGACCTGGGCGGCGTGCGGCGCGTGGCGGGCCACGTTCGTCAGCGCCTCGCGGACGATCCGGTGCACGGTGCTGGTGACCTCCGGCGGCCAGGCCGTCTGTTCCGGCAGCCGCAGCCGCACCGGCGGGCCCTGCCGGCGGAACCGCTCGACCAGTTCCTCGATCTGCTCCGGACCGGCCGAGGCCGGGGGCGCGTCAGCGGTGTCTCGCAGCAGCCCGACCAGGCGGCGCATGGCCCGCATCGCCTCGCCGCCGGCCGCCTCGATGCCGGCCAGCGACTCCGTGGCAAGCGCCGGATCCCGGCGCCCGACCAGGTGGGCGGCCTGCGCCTGCACCACCATGCCGGTGACGTGGTGGGCCACCACGTCGTGCAGTTCCCGGGCCAGCTCCAGCCGCTCGTCGCGGCGTACCCGCTCGGCGGTGACCTTCGCCCGCTCGTCGAGCAGCCGCAACGTGAGCCCGGCGGCGACCCCGCCGAGCCAGCACAGGGCGTTGAGCGCCACCACCCCGGACCCGCCAGCCCCCGGCCGGGCGGCCGGCCACGCCCCGGCCGCCACCACGAGCCCACCCGCGGCGATCAGCCCGGCGGGCAGCGGCGGCAGCGCGCGTACCGCCGATCCGACCAGGACGGCCGACGCCAGCGCCAGCGCGGGCCCCGGTTCGGTCGGCAGGTCGAAAAGCCGGGCCGCGGCGACTGCCGACCCGGCGACGACGAGTCCGGCAACGGCCGTGACGACGCGCTGCCGGTGGCGTACCAGAGCGAGCGCGCCGACCACGACGGCGGCCGTGCCGCCGGCGAGCCAGTACCGCAGTCCCCAGCTCGCGGCGATCGCGACCGCCTGGACGCCGATCGCGGCGAGCAGCACCACGGCGAGCCCCGCCGTCGCCGCCACCCGGGTGAGCCGTTCGGTAGCCATGCCCAGCACGCTAGGAGATCGCGGGCCGGCGTCGAACCGGCCGAAAGTAGGGGCCCCCGCGCGCCGGACCCTGCTCCGGACCGATGCCCGCCGGTCGTGGCGTGCCCAGGATGAGCCGCATGCATCCACCACTCGCCCTGCACGCCGAGCGGCTGACCAAACGGTACGGCCGCCGCACCGCGCTTGCCGACTGCGACCTGAGCGTTCCGCGCGGGCACGTGGTCGGCCTGGTCGGCCCCAACGGCGCCGGAAAGTCCACGCTGCTGCAACTGGCCTGCGGGCTGATCGCGCCCACCTCGGGTTCGCTGACGGTGCTCGGCTCGCCGCCGGCCGCCGACGCCGCGCACCTGGCCCGGGTCGGCTTCGTCGCCCAGGACACGCCGGTGTACGCCTCCCTCACCGTCGCCGAGCACCTGCGGATGGGCGCCTGGCTGAACCCGTCCTGGGACGCGGCGCTGGCCCGGCGGCGCGTCGCCGAGGTCGGCCTCGACCCGGCGCAGAAGGCGGGCCGGCTCTCCGGTGGCCAGCGCGCGCAACTGGCCCTCGCGCTGGCCGCCGCGAAGCGTCCCGAGCTGCTGATCCTCGACGAGCCGGCCGCCGCGCTGGACCCGCTGGCCCGCCGCGAGTTCATGCACGGGCTGGCCGGCTTCGTGCGGGAACTCGGTGCCGGGGCGGTGCTCTCCTCGCACCTGCTCGGCGACGTGGCGCAGGTCTGCGACCACCTGGTCGTGCTCTGCGCCGCCCGGGTCCAGGTGGCCGGCCCGGTCCCGGACCTGCTCGCCACGCACCGCAAGACTGCCGCCGCGCCCGCCGGGGCCGAGGTGGTCTGGGCCGAGCCCGGCCGCGTCGTGGTCCGGGGCCCGGCGGTACGTGACGGCGCGCCGGTCACGCTGGAGGAGCTGGTCCTGGCGTACCTGTCCCGGGCCGCCGCCCGCCCGGCGGTGACCCGATGATCCGGATGACGCTGCGGCAGTTCCGCCTTCCGGCGCTCGTCGGCGCCGTCGCGCTGGTGCTGGCCGGCGCCTACCTGCTGCGTCTCGGCGCGGACATCCGGGCCGTGCCCGATCCGGCCCGGCTACCCGACCGGTACGCGCAGACGATGCTGTTCCTCGCCGGCGGGTTCGCGCTGGTGCCCGCGCTGATCGGCGCGTTCTGGGGCGCGCCGCTGGTGGCCCGGGAACTGGAGCAGGGCACGCACCGGCTGGTGTGGAACCAGAGCGTGCCGCGCCGCCGCTGGCTGGCGGTCAAGCTGGCGGTGCCGTCGGTGGCCGCCGCGCTCGTCGCCGGTGTGCTCGGCGCGCTGCTGACCTGGGCGGCCGCGCCGGTCGACCGGGTCGCCGGCGACCGGTTCAGCACCGTGCTGTTCGGCGCGCGCGGCATCGCGCCGGCCGGGTACGCCGTGTTCGGCCTCGTCCTCGGCGTGGTGGCCGGGCTGGTGCTGCGCCGCACGCTGCCGGCCATGGCCGTGGTGTTCCTGGCCGTGGTCGTGGTGCAGCTCGCGGTGCCGAACCTGCTGCGCCCGCACTACCTGCCACCGGAGCGGGTCACCGTGCCGATGACCGCGGAGGCGGTCAACCGGGCCCGCAACCTGGGCAGCATCACCGGCTCGCCGGTCGTCGGCGGGCTGGACGTGCCGGGCGCGTGGGTCACCGACATCAGCCCGCTGCGGACCGCCGACGGGCGGCAGCTCTCCGACGCGGCGTTCGGCACCTGTTTCCGCGACCCGCCGCGCACCGGCGCCAGCGGCACGTTCGGCGACACCGCGGTCTGCCTCGGCAAGCTCGACCTGCACGTGGACCTGGCCTACCAGCCGAACCGCCGGTTCTGGGCGTTCCAGTGGATCGAGCTGGCGCTCCACCTCGGCGCGGCCGGTCTGCTGGCGGCGTTCGGCCTGTGGCACGTCCGGAGACGGGCCGGCTGAGCCGACGGGGGCGGACGGTCCGGGCGCCACGCGCGCCCGGACCGCCGTACCTACCGCTTCAGCAGCGCACGCAGCGCCTCGGCGATCTCGCCCGGCGCCTCCTCGGCCATGAAGTGCCCGGCCGTGGTGGTGCGGTGCTCCAGGTCCGGGGCCCACGCCCGCCACACCGCCGCCGCGTCGTAGCCGAGCGCGGCGCCCCAGTCCTGCTGGATGACGGTGACCGGCATGGCCAGCCGTCGCCCGGCGTCCCGGTCCGCCCGGTCGTGCGCCACGTCGATCCCGGCCGACGCCCGGTAGTCCGCGACGATCGAGTCGACCGCCTCCCGGGAGGCTCGCAGGTACTCGGCACGCACCTCGGCCGGCATGGCCGCCGGGTCACCGGCCCAGGCGTCGAGGAAGTGCCCGAAGAACGCGTCGGCGCTGCCCGCGATCATCTTCTCGGGCAGGCCGGGCGGCTGGGCCATCAGGTAGAGGTGGAACGCCACCGACGCGGACACGCCGTGCAGCACGTCCCACATGTCGAGGGTGGGCAGCACGTCCAGCGACGCCAGGTGGGTGACGGTGTCCGGGTGGTCCAGACCGGCCCGGACCGCGACCAGGGCGCCCCGGTCGTGCCCGGCGAGCGCGAACCGCTCGTGGCCGAGCGCGCGGGCCACCGCCACCACGTCGGCGGCCATGGTCCGCTTGCTGTACGTGTCCTCGGTGGCGGCGGCCGGCTTGTCGCTGGCGCCGTAGCCGCGCAGGTCCGGGCAGATCACCGTGTGCTCGCCGGCCAGGTCGGCGGCGACGTGCCGCCACATCAGGTGGGTCTGCGGGAAGCCGTGCAGCAGCACGACCGGGCTGCCCGAGCCACCCACTGCCACGTTCAGCGTCACGCCCTCGGCGACCGGAACGCGCTGGTAGTCGAATCCCGCGATGGCGGTGCTCATCTCGATCCCTCTTTCGTCTCGTCGTACCGGTCCAGCGTGGCGGCGCCGGATGAGCAACCGATGAGCGCGATACGGTGACCCCTGGTCGAGGGGGGTCGGTGACTGTCGGTTTCGGTGTGCTGGGTCCGGTGACGGCCTGGGACGACGCCGGTGCGCCGGTCGACCTGAAGGGGCCCCGGCACCGGGCCGTGCTGGCGCGGCTGGTCGCCGCCCGGGGCCGGACCGTGCCGGTCGGGCAGATCGTCGACGACCTGTGGGACGACCCGCCGGCCGGTGCGGTGGGCGCGGTCCGCACGTTCGTCGCGGCGCTGCGCCGCCGCCTGGAACCGCACCGTCCGCCACGCGAGCCGGCCCGGCTGCTGGTCACCGACGGGCCGGGGTACGCGCTGCGCGCCGCCCCGGACACCGTCGACGCCTGGCGGTTCGAGGACACCGTCACCGCGACTGCCGAGGCGCTGCCCCGGGCCGCGCTCGACCGGCTCGACGAGGCGCTGAGCTGGTGGCGCGGACCCGCGTACGCCGACTTCGACCAGCCGTGGGCGCACGCCGAACGGTCCCGGCTCGACCAGATCCGGCTGACGGCCGTGGAGCGGCGGGCCGAGGCGCTGCTGGCACTGGACCGGGCCGCCGACGCCGTACCCGATCTCGACGCCCACGTCGCGGCGTACCCGTGGCGGGAAGAGGGGTGGGCGCTGCTGGCGTCGGCGCTCTACCGGGCCGGGCGGCAGGCCGACGCGCTCGCCGTGCTGCGCCGGGCCCGGGAACTGCTGCGCGACCAGCTCGGCCTGGACCCGGGACCGCGGCTGCGGCGGCTGGAGACCGACCTGCTGCGCCAGGCCGAACCCGAACCGACCGGCCCGGCGCGGGTCTGGGCGGAGACCGCCGCCGCGTACGAGCGCAGTGTGGTGCCCGGCGCGCGGGCCCGGCTGGAGTCGACGGTCGGAATGCTGCGCAGCCTCGCCGTCACCGGGCCGGGCGGACTGGAGGCCGCCCGGGACCAGCGTGAGGCGGCCATCACCGCGGCCGAGCACCTGGGCGACCCGGAGTTCACCGCGCGGGTGATCGGCGGGTACGACGTACCGGCGATCTGGACCCGCTCGGACGACCCGGCGCAGGCCGCCCGGGTGGTCGCGGCGGCGCAGCGGGCCCTCGCCGGGCTGGGCCCGGACGCGCCCGAGGCGACCCGCGCCCGGCTGCTGGCCACCGTCGCCATCGAGTCGCGCGGTACGGCGTCGCCCGGCCCGGCGCAGGCGGCGCGGGAGGCGGAGGCGATCGCCCGCCGGGTGGCCGACCCGGCGCTGCTGGCGCAGGCGCTCAACGGCGTGTACATGCAGACGTTCCACCGGGCCGGGCTGGCCGCCGAGCGGGACGCGATCGGCGCCGAACTGGTCGCGCTCGCCGCCCGGCACGGCCTGGCCACAGCCGAGATCCTCGGGCACCTGATCCGGGTGCAAGCGCGCGGCGCGCTCGCCGACTTCACCGCCGCCGACGCGCACGCCGACGCGGCGGACCGGCTCGCCGCCCGGCACGAGAGCCCGCTCGTCGGCGTGTTCACCGGCGGCTACCGGGCCATGCGGACCGCCGCCACCGGCGCCGCGTACCCGCAGGCGGAGGCGGCGTACCGGTCGTGGGCGACCGCGCTGGCCGGCTGCGGGATGCCCGGCGTGGAACGCGGACTGCTGCCGCTGGCGCTGCTCTGCCTGCGGGTGTGGCACGACCTGCCGGCCGTCTTCCCCGGCGACACCGACTGGGGCCCGTACGCGCCCTGGGCCCGCCCGCTGCTCCTGCTCGCCGACGGCCGCCGGAAGGAGGCCGCCACGGCGTTGCGCCGCACCCCGGCGCCACCGCGTGACCTGCTGCTGGAGGCGCTGTGGTGCCTGACCGGCCGCGCTGCCATAGCGCTCGGTGACCGGGACGCGATGCTCCGGGCGCGGGACGCGCTCGCCCCGGCGGCGCCGGAGCTGGCCGGGGCCGGCAGCGGCCTGCTCACCGCCGGGCCGGTCGCCGCGCACCTGGACCGCCTCGGCGCCGCACTCGGCGGGTCCGACGGCCAGGACCGTTCATGAGGGCGGCTCGCAAGGAGCGTGTCCTCGGCTAGGGTGCGGCGATGGACGAGCTGAGGCACCTGTTCCGGCGCGCCGCCGACCACGCGGCCGGCTACCGGCTGTCGCTGCCGGACCGGCCGGTCGGCGTACCCGTGGACCAGGCCGCGCTGCACAGGGCGTTCGCCGGCCCGCTGCCGGACGCGCCCACCCCGCCCGAGCAGGTGCTCGCGGAGCTGGTGGCCGCCGCCGAACCGGGACTCGTGGCCACCGCCGGGCCGCGCTACTTCGGCTTCGTCATCGGCGGCGCCTCGCCGGCCGCCACCGCCGCCGACATGCTGGCCGCCGGGTGGGACCAGAACGCGTTCAACGCGGTCACCTCCCCCGCCGCGGTGGCCGTCGAGACGGCCGCCGGCACCTGGCTCAAAGAGCTGCTCGGCATCCCGGCGACCGCGTCGGCCGGGTTCGTCACCGGCGGGCAGGCCGCGAACACCGCCGGGCTCGCCGCCGCCCGCCACCAGGTGCTCGCCGACGCCGGCTGGGACGTGGAACGACGCGGGCTGCACGGCGCACCGGCGGTCCGGGTGTTCGCCGGCGCCGAACGGCACGCCACCATCGACAGGTCGCTGCGGCTGCTCGGCCTCGGCACCGACGCGCTGCGCCCGGTGCCGACCGGCCCGCAGGGCGCCATCGACCCGCACGCGCTGGCGGCGGCGCTGCGCGACGCCGGTCCCGGACCGACGATCGTCTGCCTGCAGGCGGGCAACGTGAACACCGGCGCGTGCGACGACCTGCGCCGCGCCTGCGACCTGGTCCACCGGTACGGCGGCTGGGCGCACGTGGACGGCGCGTTCGGGCTGTGGGCGGCCGCCAGTCCGGCCACCCGGCACCTGGTGGACGGGCTGGAGGCGGCCGACTCGTGGGCCTGCGACGGCCACAAGTGGCTGAACGTGCCGTACGACACCGCGTTCGCGTTCTGCGCCCGGCCCGACGTGCACGCGGCGGCCATGTCGTACACGGCCGCGTACCTGGTGGGTTCCGGTGGCGTGCCCGCCGGCGCGGACCTGACCGCGGAGTCCTCCCGCCGCGCCCGTGGGTTCGCGGTCTGGGCCGGCCTGCGGGAGCTGGGCCGCGACGGCGTCGCCGCCCTTGTCGAGCGGTGTTGCGCGCTGGCCCGGCGGTTCGCCGACGGGCTGACCGCCGCCGGGTTCGAGGTGGCGAACGAAGTCGTGCTCAACCAGGTGCTCGTCGGGTTCGGCGACGACGCGCGCACCGACCGGGTGGTGGCCGCCGTGCAGGCCGACGGGACGTGCTGGGCGGGCGGGACGACGTGGCGGGGCCGGCGGCTGATGCGGATCTCGGTGTCGAACGCGACCACGACGGAGGCCGACGTGGACCGGTCGGTGGCGGCGATCGCCCGGCTGGCCCGCTGAGCGGCGTCAGCCGGCCAGACGCAGCAGGTGCCGCCCGGGGAAGGGGCCGCCGTGCTCCCGCTCCCAGGTGGCGAGGTGACGCTTCTTCTCCGCAGGCGTAGGCGCGAGGAAGTCGAAGTAGGCCAGGATCACCGTGCGGGCCTCGTCGACCGTGTACGACGCCCCCGACGGCACCGGTCCGAGGCTGTCCACGTTGACGCCGGTCGGCGTGCAGCGCACCACCGCGGAGTTGCCCTCGTACTCCTCGTAGTCCGAGCGCCCGGACATCACGTCGTCGATGCACTGCAGCAGCTCGAGGCAGTCCGGGGCGTAGGTCTGGATGTCGCTGACGAGCTGGGAGGCGAACGGGCGGAAACGCGCGTCGCCGCTGGTCATGGTGGGCGCGCCGTTCTGATTGCGCCCGAACTGGATGTCACCCACAGCTAGCGTCCCCCCACCGGCCAAGCCGAGTACCACGTCGTGCCACCGGGATTGTAGAAGCCCTCGACGAGCAGCCCGTTGGCCCTCCCCTGCCATTTGTTCGGGTCGTCCGGGTGCGGGCCGCCGGACCGGAACGCGCCCTCGATGGTCTCGTCGACCCGCTGCGGCGTCCAGTTGTCCGGGAAGAAGGTGCTCGAACCGCGCTTCTGACGCCAGACGCCGCCGTCGTCCTGCACGTCGACGCGGGCGCGGTACGTGCCGTCGGCGTGCCGTTCGAGGATCATCTCGCGGCCGTCCGCGTCGACGCGGACCCGGGCACCCGGCGGGTTCTCCCCCATGAACCGGTGGTGGAAGCCGGTACCCCGGGGCGGATTGGCGTTGGTGTTCACGTGACCGCGGAAGATGTGCGCGTAGCGGCGGTGCCGCATCCGGGCCCGGAGCCACTTCTCCACCGGCGTGAAGAGACCGGCCTTTCCCCGCCTACCCACCGAGCACCGCTTCGGTCGCCATGTTCAGCAACTGGTCGATGAGGACACCGGTGATGAGCTTGAAGATCGGGATCTCCAGCAGTGAGGCACCGAAGGTGACCACCGCCGTGGCGACCGCCTGCGCGATCTGGATGGCCAGGAGCGTCAGCTGCACGATCACGTTGATCTTCAACGCCAGGACGATCCCGGCGCACACCATGAGCCCGGTCCCGATGAGCGCCGCCGCGGAGGCCCCGTCGTCCAGGTTGGTCTTCGCCGAGTCGGCCGCCTGCCAGCTCGTCTGGAAGCGTTCGATGGCGTCGTCGCGGTTCTGGGTCCACATCTGCTGCGCCGACCGGTCGGCGTCGGCCACCGGAGCACGGAGCCGGTCCGGGAAGGCGAGCCACGCCTGGCCCATCTCCAGCAGCTTCGTCTCGTCGGCCTCCGGCCAGGTGTAGCCGAGCATGCCGAGCAGGGACACCAGTTCTCCGGGCAGGGTCATTCCCATGTCAGCCGAGCACCTCACGGAAGCGGCCGAGGCTCTCAGTGATCATGCGTTCGGTCTCCTGGTAGTTGAGGCCCATCACCCGGCTCAGCTTGCCGATGTCCTCGATCTCGACGAGGTTCGCGTCGTAGCTCTCCAGCGCCAGGTCGCGGATCGTCTCGTACACCATCCCGATGAGCGAGCCGAGGTCGTCGTTGCCCCACGGGGTGCCGAAGGCCGCCAGCTCGGCGTCGAACGCGGACAGCGCGGCACGCAGACGTTGCGCGGAGGCGACGATGTCGTCACCCGCCCCGATGATCGATTCGGGATCGATCTCGATCTCGCGAGCCATCAGCGCTCCTCTCCGTCGGTCATCGTCCCGGCTCCCGGATGGACTGCATCACGCCGGTCAGTGCGCCGGTGAGCGCGGACATCTGGCGGACGCTGGACTCCTGAAGCTCGCGCAGCCGCGCGTCGAGCGCGGCCGAGCCGATCCCCTGCGGCGCCGCCGCCGAGGGGATCTGCTCCAGCGCGCGGTTGACCGCGACCACCACCGACTCGCCGAGTTCCGCCGAGGACAGCCGGCGGGGCGGTCGGGTGACCTCCAGCCGGGTCAGCCGAGCCGAGCCGTCGACCTCCGCGCGCACGGTCCCGGCGTCATCGGACCCGCTCCACCGCTCGGCCCCGCCGTCGTCGGCCGTCGCGCCGGTCGCCGCGCCCAGCACGCCCATGACCTGGTGCAGGAGGTCCGCCGGCCCGTTCGCCGGAAGATCCCCGCCGAGCCCGGTCGCCGGACCGGCCTTGGCGACGGCCTCGGCGATCGCGCCGTGGAGACGGCGCATCGCCGCCTCACTCTCGGCGAGGACGGCCCCGAGGCTTCCAGCCAGCGCGGGCAGGTCGGGCGCCGGTTCGCTGCTCGCCAGGCTGCTACGGGACGCGGTCAGCGCGTCGTTCACCGCCTGCTCGACCAGGAGGCCCAACTCGTCCTCGGACAGCCGCATCAACGGCGCCGCCAGCTCCACCGAGCGCAGCCGCCCGTCCTCCGCCGTCACCTCGACCTGGCCGTCGGCGGCGCGGCCGTGCGCCTCGGCGGTGACGCCGGCGGCAGCAGGCCCGCCGGCGCGCAGGGCCGCCAGCTCCTCGCGGTAGCCGGAGACACGCGCCGCGTAGTCGTCGGCCGTGGCGTCCTGTGTCATCCCGTTGCCTCCCCGTCACGGTCAACCAGACCCTAGCAACGCCCGGCTCGCCGGGACGTCCCTCCACAGGGGAGCGCGCTTGTCGCCGTGACGTCACGGGGCCCACACGCAGCGCGACCGGTTGCTACCGTGCCGGTGACCGCAGTCCTCTGGGGAGGGTCGTCATGTGGGCGGACGAGGCCGCGCTGGACGCGGCGGCACGACGGCTCGACGAATGGGAGTCGTCGCTGGCCGAACGGGCGGAGCGCGCCCGCGACCTGTCCGCCCGCACACAGGCGCTCACCGGCACCGCCCGCACCGCCGACGGGTTGATCGAGGTCACCGTCGACGCGAACGGGCTGCTGGCGGATCTGCGCCTGGACGAGCGCGTCCGGCAGCACTCCGCCGCACACACCGCCCGGCAGATCCTGACCGTCACCCGGGACGCCCGGGCCGACCTGCTGCGGCGGCTCACCGAGGCGACCACCGACGCCCTCGGCGCGGACGACCCGGCCGCGCGGGCCATCGTCGAGACCCACCAGCGGCGTCTCGACCCAGACCCGGGCACGCCGGATGCCGGCCGGTGACGGCCTCCGGGTCGACCCGGACGACCTGACCGCACACGCCGCCCACCTCGGCCGCTGCGCCGACAGCATCGACACCGCGCGGCAGGCCGGGCAGCACGTCCGGCTCAGCGCCGACGCGTACGGGCAGCTCTGCGCGATCATGCCGGTCCTGCTCGACGGCCTCCAACGGACCCTGACCGACGGCATCGGCACCGCCGCCGCCTCGGTCCGGGACACCGCCGGGAGGCTGCGGTCGAGCGCCGAGCGCTACCGCGCGTCCGACGCGCACGCCGCCGACCTGCTCGACCGGGTACGGCAGCGGCGGTGACCACGAACCCGCTGGTCGCCGCCGCGGCGGACTCCGGACCGAGTCCCTGGGCCGGCGTGTGGATCTGCGAGGACATCGAACTCATCGCCCAGGGCGTCCGCACCGGCAGCTGGATCGACGGCAGCCTCGGCGTCGTCAGCGCCGGCCTCGACGCGCTCGCCCTCGTGTCCGACCCCGCCGGGGTCCTCCTCCAGTACGGCATCGCCTGGCTCATCGAGCACGTCAAGCCGCTCAGCGAGGCCCTCGACTGGCTCGCCGGCGACCCCGCCGAGATCACCGCGCACGCGCAGACCTGGCGCAACGTCGCCGCGTCGCTGCGCGAGGACGCCGCCGAGCTGTCGCACGCCGTGCGTACCGAGGTCACCGGCTGGACCGGCACCGCCGCCACCGGCTACCGCCGCTGGGCGGCCGAGCAGCAGCAGGCCGTCACCGGTCTGGCGCAGGGCGCCGAGGCGATGGCCGCGATCACCGAGGGCGCCGCCGGCCTGGTCGCGGCCGTGCGGCTGCTGGTCCACGACGCCATCGCCGCCTGCGTGTCCCGGCTGATCGTGTACGCGGCCGAACTGGTCGCCACGGCCGGGCTGGGGACGCCGCTGGTGGTGGAGCAGGTGACGACGACTGTGGCGTCGTGGGCGGCGCGGATCGGGCGGTTGTTGCGGGGATTGCTGGCGAGTCTGCGGCGGCTGATGCCGGAGATGCGGCGCCTCGGCGACCTGATCGAGAAGCTGAAGGAGGCGCTGCGCCGACTGACACACCGGTCACCGGAGCCGACGCCCGGCCCGGCGAAACCCGGCGGGGATACGGCCCCTCCCCGGATCCCGAAAATGGATGAGGAACAGCGGGTTCGCGATCTGGGCATGGACCCTGCGACCGGCAGATTCCGGCCGGCCGAGGCCGAGACGGCCGTCAGGATCGAGCAGCAACTCGGGGTACGGCTGCGGCGGGCACCGTCGGACTCCTCTGCGGACTGGGTGGACGAGGCAGGACGCACCTATGATGCGGTGGGCAACTTCCCCGGTGAGTATTTCGACCGGCAGTGGCCACAACTTCAGTATCAGATCGAAAGGCACCTGGAGAAGGCCGATCTCGTTCCGGTCGACGTCTCCAGATTCTCGGCCCAGCAGGCAGCCATGGTCGAAGTGTTCATAGCCGATCGCGGGCTCGGCCCGCGCGTCTTCATCGTGGGGAAGTGATGGCCGGTCTCATCGTCCTCCGGCCCGGGATCGACTGGACAGCGACCGGGGGTCTGTTCGACTGGACACTGGAATTTCTCGTTTCCCGGCTGTCGGACAGACGAGCCGCCGATCATCTCCAAGAGATCATCGACAACAACCTCGGCTCGTTCTGGCTGGAAGACCTATCGCCGGAGGCCCGGCGCGAAGTCGTCAGCCACTGGCGTGCCGCTCTGGTCGCGGAGGGCGAACGGGAGCTGCCGGAGACGGACCAGAAATCCGACGTGGTGGCACACCTTCGAGAACTCGTCGCGGCGACCTACAGGTTACCGGTGGAATAGCGATGACCCTGGGTCTGCACGACGTGGTCCAGATCAAGGAGGCCCTGCCCGAGGAGAACCTCCCAGCCGGCACGGTCGGCACCGTCCATGTGTGCCACCGACACGACAGCGCCTACGAGGTGGAGTTCGCCGACGAGAACGGTCGCACGGTCAGCAGCGTCGCACTCACCGCGGACAAGCTCAGCGAGATCCCTACCTAGGACTTTCCAGGGGTGATCCGGTGCTCACGAGACCGATGGTCGGAAACCGCCGGTCAGACCCGAGGAGTACAGGGTGGCTACATTCGACGAGTTGCTGGACGCTAACGGAAGCGTCTATGGCGCCCTGCCGGCCGAGTCCGACCACCAGTGCCCGAACTGCGGTCACCGGACCCTGCGCATGGTGTTCACCACGCCGCCCGGCGCCGGGCACGGCTACGTCTCGTTCTGGTGCGACACCTGCCTTGAGGGCATCCACGTCTCCCGGGCGCCGGTTCCCGCCGGAGTGACGGCCCTGTCCACTGCCGCACCGATCGAGGAACGCACCAGAGGCATCCCCAACTACCGCCTGGTGACGTAGCTGAACCCCGTCCGGCGATCGGCTATGAGCCGGCGATCCCGCACTGCAACCGGACGGTGACCCGCTCGGTCACCACGTCCACTCCGCCGAGAGCGTCGCGCACGTCGGCGGCGAAGCGTTCGCGTTGCTGGTCAGTCGGAAGCCGTTCGGCGGACATGGCGGAGAAGACGCCGCCGACCATGTCGTCGACGGTGAGCGGCGCGTCGTACCGCACCGACGTCTCCTCGTACCGATAGCCGGCACGCACGAGCGCCTCCCGGTTGCGCCGACGCCCGTCCTCGTCGGTCTGGCATCTCGCCGTGACGGGGTGGCCGAGCATCCGCTCCAGGCATCCGCGCAGCGCGCGCGACCAATCGGCGTCCTGCGTCCACAGGGGGTCGCCGTTGGTGACGACGGCGATGCCACCGCCGGGGCGCAGCAACGGCCGGGCCGCCGCGAACAGGGCGTCGCGGTCCATGAAGTGAATGGCGACGGCGACGGTCAGCGCACCGACCGTCCGCTCGCCGACCAGCCGGGACAACGCGGGCACATCCCTGTCGCTGCCGAGCACCCACGTGGCGTTGCCGATGCCCTGGTCGAGGGCGGTACGCCGGGCGATCGCCAGCATGTCCGGTTCCGGATCCACGCCGATGACCGTGGCCACCCGATCGGCGAGCGGGAGGCTCAACTGACCGGTGCCGCAGCCGAGGTCGACCACCGTGTCGTCGCCGCCGAGACGGAAGGCTGCCGCCAGCGCGTCGAGCACCTCGGGCGGATAGCCGCGCCGATGCCGTGCGTAGTAGGTCGCCACCTCACCGCCGAAGCCCGTCGCCATGCCGGCAGCCTGCCCGCCGCGGCCGTCCCGAGGCCAGCCGTTCTGCTCAGGGCACGCCCCGAACCGCCCCGAACGCCGCGCTCGTCCCCCGTGCGAGCTACCCGCAAGTGTCCACCGCACGGTGACGATTCCCGGCCTGCGAATCCATAGCGTTCCAGGTGAACCGCGGCGTTCCGGCCGCGGACCTCTCGAAGGAATCGTCATGCGTGTGGTGAAGCAGCTCCTGGCCGTCGTCGCGGTCAGTCTCGTCGGCAGCTGGGCGGTCGTCGCGGCACAGGACAACGCCTGGCTCAGCCTGATCCTCGGCGTCGCGACCGCCGCGGCGGCGATCATGGTGTACGGGTGGGTGGTGCGCCGTACCGAACGCCGCGAGGTCACGGAGCTGGCCCGGGACGGCGCGGCGGCCCGGCTCAATCGCGGGATGCTGATCGGTTTCGCCATGTTCGCGGCGGTCATCGTCAACATCGCCCTCATGGGCGGTTACCACGTACACGGCCTCGGCTCGGTGCCCGGCGCGGTGGGCATCTTCGGGTTCATGGCCGCCGCGGCGGTGACCGAGGAGCTGATGTTCCGCGGTCTGCTGTTCCGTCTGGTCGAGGAACGGCTCGGTACGTGGCTCTCGCTGCTGCTGACCGGCGTACTGTTCGGCCTGATGCACCTGCTGAACCCGGACGCCAGCCTGTGGGGCGCGACCGCCATCGCGATCGAGGCCGGGTTCATGCTGGCGGCCTGCTACGCCGCGACCCGCAACCTGTGGGTGCCGATCGGGCTGCACTTCGGCTGGAACTTCGCCGCCGGCGGCGTCTTCAGCGTCGTCGTCTCCGGCAACGGCGAGTCGACGGGCCTGCTGGACGCCAGCACGTCGGGTTCGACGCTGCTCAGCGGCGGCGACTTCGGGCCGGAGGGCAGCCTCTACACGGTGGCCGCCGGGGCGGCGCTGACTGTGGCCTTCCTCTGGCTGGCCCACCGCCGCGGCCACATCGTGCGGCGCCGCCGCCGCGCGGTCGAGGCCCCGGCGGAGAGCGTTACGGTCTCCTGATGATCATCCGACGGATGCTCCCGGACTCGTGGCGGCACTGGCCCGTCACGGTCCGGGATCTCCCGCTCGCGCTGGTGATCGCGCTCGCATCAGTGACCCCACCGCTGCGTGGCATCGGTACGCAGCTCGGCGACCTGCCCGCGCGGCCGTTCGACGCGCTCACAGTGGTGGTGGTCGCGCTGGAGTGCCTTCCGCTGGCGCTGCGCCGCAGCCGTCCGGCGCTGTCCCTCGCCCTGGTGTCGCTCGGCTTCGCCATCGACCAGATGCGCGCGTACCACACCTTCGCGGGCGCCGCGCTCGCCGTCGCGCTGGTGAGCGCGGGCGCCCACCTGGAACGGGGCCGCCGTACCACGGTGCTCGCCGGCTCCCTCGCGTACGTCGGACTGGCCGTCGCCCTCGACCGGCAGGGGTCGACCGAAGGGGTGGTCGGCTTCACCACGTTCTACCTGCTGCTGGCGCTCGCCTGGGGCACCGGGTCGTGGCTGCGGCAGAACCGCGCCGCCGAGGCCGAGCGCCGCCGGCACGTCGCCGAGTCCGCCCGCGCCGCCGAACGCGCCCGCATCGCCGGGGAGCTGCACGACGTGGTGACGCACCACGTGACGGCGATGGTGGTGCAGGCCGAGGCGGCCCGCTACCTGACCGCCGCGCCCGACCGCCTCGACGCCGCCCTGACCGCCGTCACCGACACCGGCCGCCGCGCCATCGGCGACCTGCGGGTGCTGCTCGACGTGCTCAACCCCGACCACGGTACGGAGGCACGCACCCCGTCGGTCGGCGACCTGCACGCCCTGGTGGAGCAGACCCGCCGGGCCGGGCAGCCGGTGGAGTTCACGCAGCAGGGCACCCCGGCGGAGGTGACCGGCGGCGCGGAGGTGGCCGCATACCGGGTGGTGCAGGAGGCGCTGACGAACGCGCTCAAGTACGCCCACGGCCGCCCCACCGCCGTCCACGTACACCATGGCGACAGGGAGATCACGGTGGAGATCAGCACGGACGGTCCCGGCACGCGCGCCGCGGGTCCGGGCGGCAGCGGACGCGGCCTGGCCGGGCTGCGCGAGCGCGTCACGGTGCTCGGCGGCGAGTTCGACGCCGGACGCCGGGCGGGCGACGGCTTCGTCGTCCGGGCCCGCATCCCCACCGGGAGCGCGTCGTGACCGCGCCGATCCGGGTGCTCGTCTGCGACGACCAGGCCCTGATCCGTACCGGATTCGCCACCATCATCGGCGCGCAGCCGGACATGGAGGCGGTGGGTGAGTGCGGCGACGGCCGCGCCGCTGTCGACCTCGCCGGCCGCCTGCGGCCCGACGTGGTGGTGATGGACGTCCGCATGCCGGTGCTCGACGGCATCGAGGCGACCCGCCTGCTGGCCGGCGCCGGCGTCGCCCACCCGGTCAAGGTGCTGGTGGTGACGACGTTCAACCTCGACGAGTACGTCTACGAGGCGCTGCGCGCCGGCGCGAGCGGGTTCCTGCTCAAGGACGCCCCACCGGCGCAGCTGCTGCACGGCATCCGCACCGTCGCATCCGGCGCCGCGCTGCTGGCGCCGGAGGTGACGCGGCAGCTCGTCGGCCGGTACGCCGCGCGCATCCGCCCGGCCGAGGGGACGCCTGCGGACGTCGGGCTCACGCCGCGTGAGCTGGAGGTGCTGCGGCTGATCGCCGACGGGCTGTCGAACAGCGAGATCGCGGCGCGGCTGGTGATCAGCCAGGAGACGGTGAAGACGTACGTGTCGCGGATCCTGACGAAGCTGGACCTGCGGGACCGGGTGCAGGCGGTGGTGTACGCGTACCGGACCGGCCTGGTCGCCTGATTCGCCGGACGCGGACGCGGTCGGCCCAGCCCAGTTACCGATCACGGCCATGCCGCACAGTGCCGCTGGTCTAGCCGCCAGGAACCGACACCCCGTCGTCGTCGAGGGGTGAGCCGTCCAGGGCGCGATCGGTCTCCGCTGCGGTCAGACGCACGATCACGTCGCCGTCGGAGGTCGGAAAGCGGGTGAAACGCAACAGGACGAACCCCGAACGTTTGCTGCCCCGCACACCGTTGTCGAGGGGCATGGTGTGCACACCCTCGACGAGCCATTGATAGAGCGGCTGCGCGTCGGCGTCACGCCAGCCCTTCAAGCCGGCATGGTGAACCGCCAGGGTCAGCTTCTCGGCCAGGTACTCGGGGTCACAGACGCTGGTGATCGTCAGATCGAGTTCCGCGAACCGGTGTGCCGGCCCGAAGTGCCACAGTGCCCGCACCTCGCGGACCCCCGGGGTCAGCGGCCGTCCGACGAACAACCAGTCGTACGCGTCCAGGAAGGGTGCGTGGCGCTTGAGCCAGCTCTCCCTTTCCCGCTCCCGCACGATCCAGGGCAGAGGGATCTCGTTGAACTCGTCGGTCCACACGACTTCGGGAATCTCCCAGGCGTCGAGCCAGGTTCTGACGCGCTCGCGGTTGGCCAGGAACGCGGCTCGCAGTTCATCGCGCTGGCGGCGTCCGGTCATCGGATCACTCTCCGTAGTCCCAGTCGAGGCCCCAGATGCGGACGTTGCCCTGGTGGTCGCCGGTGACGACGGTGCCGAACGCGTCGTCGGCGCGTATCGCGTTGACCCGGACGTGGTGACCGTGCAGGGAGCGGATCCGGCGTCCGGCGCGCAGATCCCACACGTCGACGGTCTGCTCTCCCGGGTCTCCGGCCACCGCGAACCTCCCGTCGGGCGACACCACCACCTCCTCGACCCCGGAGAGGCTTCCGGCCGGGCCGTCGAGAGCCCTACCGTCGAACACCAGCTCTCCGCTCGCGGCGTCCCACACGACGAAGCCGGTCAGCCCGGCGATGACGGCGAGCCGACGGGAGTCCGCGAAGGCCAACGCCGCCGACGAGCTGTGCTTGACCCGGTCGAGCCGGTACGACGGGCGCCTGTCCCCCGGTCGCCACGCGGTCAGGCGGGTCATCTCGGCCAGCAGCAGCATCCCCGAGGCGAAGCGGATCTCCGTGTGCGGGTCGACGTCCGCAAAAGTCTTCACGGGCTTTCCGGTGTTCATCGACCGGACCTCCACGGTGGCCGCGGCCGCGTCATGGGTCAGCAGCTGCACGGCGATCGAGCGGGACACCTCGTCGGCCGTGACGCCGACGATCGTGCCGGGTCCGGTGCGGACCGTCGCGACGCAGGCGGCCGCCTCCAGCGACCACACCGTCGCCAATCCATGGCCGAAGCCGACCGCCAACAGGTCGCCCGTGATGTCGAGCGTGGTGTTCCCGTCGTCGCGAGGCAGGGCGCCGGCCACCTTGAACCGGGGCTGGAACGTCCGGGTGTCGTGGCAGGCCACCGATCCGTCCGAGTAGCCGATGATCACGTCCCGGCCGCCCCTGGCGAAGGACAGGCTGGTGGCGGGGTTCCGCCGCTCGGTGACCCCGCCTGCCTTCTCCAGCGTCTCCAGGTCGAAGATCTCGACCTCGTCGACGTTGGCCGGGAAGGCGAACAACCGGCCGGAGACGCCGACGTCGAAGGTGCCACGGGCGAGCATGACATCGGACAGCTCCTGCTCCAGCCAGATGCCGGTCAGTCCGGTGCGCCGCAGGTTCCGGCTCAGGGCCCCGGAGGCCCGGCGTAGCCGCGGGTGACGTTCGTGGCCGGGAACGGCACGCGCCTCGCGGATCGCGTCTGCCGCGCGCCGATCCTCTCCGGCCGCGATCATCGCCTCGACGCGTTCCATGACCTGGTCGAACGCCCGCTCGTCGCGCGCGAGGGCACCGACCGGGCGGGGCGGCGCGTACGACCAGGGAGCGAGGTGTCCGCTGAGCGGCATGGGAAGTCGGGAGAGCGAGGTCTGGCCACTGTAGCCGTGCGACTCGGCGATGACCGCGTAGCCGCAGTCCCCGCTGAACGCCGTCGCGTCGCGACGTGCACCCCGCGCCCAGTCCTTCGGGAAGGTGCGGACGCATCGGCGGATGGCGAGTTCGAGAACCTGAAGGTCGCCGGTCCCGGGGTCGAGCAGCGCCCAACCGGCCCGACCGGAGACGCCGAGCATGCGGTATCCGGTCAGCCAGGGGACCTCCCACCGTCGCGGTTCGTCCCAGACCCGCATGTCCACCACCGTCAGGGACTGGTAGCCGATCCTCAGGACGGTCGACCCGTCCGGTGCCAGGGCGACCTTCTGGCCGTCGCCGTCCATCTCGTCGGCGGGTATGTGCAGGCCCCGCATCCTCGTGTCCCGCAGGGGCCACCACTGCTCCACCCGGTGGTCGACAGCGGAGCCGGGACGGCCCAGCGAGGCGGAGACGCACACCTCGGCGTCCGGACCGAGGATCACCCGTGTGACAGTGCCGTCGTGGGGCCGGATGCCGGCGACCGGCTCCCACGCGCCGGTGCGGAAGACGAGGACGCGGCCGTCGGCCGTACCCACAGCCGCGAAGCCACCCTCGGGGCTGAGCGCCACGGCTGTTCCTCCGTCCAGCCGGCCTTCGAGGTGGGCCGTGCCGTCGGCGAGCCGCCACCGCTCGACGCGGGAATCCTGGTAGCAGACGAGGACCCGCGCTCCGGCGTGGTCGATCGCGACGTCGACGGGAGCCGGGCCGGCGGCGGCGAGTTCCGCGACCACCCGGCCCGCGAGGGCGTCCCAGACCCGCACCCGCCCTGATTTCTCGGCCACCACCACATGGGTCGCGTCGTGATCGCAGGCCATCGCGACGACCTGGCCGGACAGCTGCCCGAACACCTCGAGCGTGCCCCTCGGCTCCAGTCGGGCACAGCGCTCCCGCGCGGCCGCGATCTCCGGCGAACCCGGATGCTTGCGGTCCGCCTCAGCCAGGTGCCGGGCCGCGAGGACGCCGTCGCCGCGTTCCATGTGCACCATCGCGGCCAGGTAGTCCGCCTCCCAGGAGTCGCCCGTGGCGCGCAGTTCCGACAGGAGGGTCTCGTCGGTGACCAGGCCGTCGGCCCATCTGAGGAGCCCGTGGTTGTAGACCGCGCGGACGTTGTGCGGGTCGATCGCCTTGGCCCGCTCGAACATCTCGATGGCCCGGCGTTGGTCGCCGAGGTCCCACAGGGACAGCGCCTTGTTTGACAAGCCGTCGGCCTTGAGAGACGGCGGCACCCGGTCGGGGTGCGGGTAGGGACCCGATGCGCAGTCCGCGTAGACGCTCAGCAGGACGGCCTCCGCCTCGGCGGTGTCGCCGATCCTCGACCGCGGGTCGCGCGCCAGGCAGCCGGACAGGAGGTCGCGCAGCGGCCGCGGGAGATCGCCGCGTAGCGACGCCAGCGCATCCGCACCGTCGTGTCCCCACTTCCAGAGCCGGCGCCCGTGCAGCAGCTCGATCACGGTCAGCGCCCAGGACCACATGTCGCTGGTCCGGCCGATCCTTCCGTCCGGATCGACCTGCTCCGGGGAGCAGTACTGCGGTGTGAATCCGCCGAGCGTCGCGTACGAGGTCTCGACGCCACCCGCTGCGCTGTGCGACACGGACGCTTTCGCCTTGGCCGTTCCGAAGTCGGTCACCCGTGCGGTCTCACCGTCGTACATGACGTTGGAGGGCTTGATGTCCTGATGCACCAGCCCTGCCGCGTGCGCGTGGCCGATGCCGCGCAGCATCTGGATCGCGACGTCCAGGGCCCGCGGGAGATCGCGGCACCGCCCGTCCCGCACCGCCGCCGTCAGGTCGCCGCCCGCGACCCATTCGGCGAAGACCACCGGGTACGCCCCGACGCGCTGCACGTAGTTGCAGCCGACCACGTTCGGGTGCGGGTCCAGTTCGGTCCATGCCTGCGCCTCCTGCGCGAGCAGGTCGAGGATCCCGGGTGCCGCTGCAAGGTCGGGGCGCGGCGTCTTCACCGCCAGGTCGACGCCCCAGGCGAGGTGATGCGCGCGGTAGACGAACCCCGTACCGCCGGTCTCGACGACCTCCTCGATGCGGAACGTGTCGAGGACGGTCTCCCCCGGCCGCCACCGGATGACCTGCCCCGCGTCCACGCCGAGGCCCTAGCCGACGAGCGCCACGTAGATCGGGCTGCCCAGCAGCGTGCCGTTCGGGCCCGGCTTCTCGGCCAGCCGCTTCGCGACGAACTCGACCCGTTGCGCCGGCCCCGGGAGCGCGGTCCCGATCTGCGCCAGCGACTCGTGGAAGCGCTCGTCGTCGAACTCGCCCGGGTCGGCTCGCAGTTCCTGAAGCTTGCGGAACAGGTACGGCGGGACCGATCCGACCGGTTCGGCGTCACCGCCACCGACCACGTGCGACGCCGACCCGCCGAGGACGATGACCTGGTCGTCGAGCGTCCCCGCGAAGACCACGATGCCGGCCGTCGGGAACACCTGCCAGCGCATCTCCAGGCAGGCCTGGACGTAGGGGCGCTCCTCGTCCGCGGCGCCGATCTGGTCGGCGTCCTGCAGGTGCCGGATGACCTTCTCCAGCTTGTCGAGGTCATGGCGCTCGGGCAGGACCGCCTTGCGGCTGTAGCGGACGACCTTCAGGTCCACGGCGAGCTCGGTCTCGTGCTGCGCGGAGGAGGCGACCTGTGCCGCAAGGAGCCCGATCTTGAGATGCGACAGGTAGAGGTAGTACTTGAGGCTCAAGATGCACTCCGATTACCGGGAGACGTCCGAAGCCCACCCTACGTGGCGCACGCGCACGCCGCTGGCCCCCGATCGACGATGATCGGTGTCCGCGCGGACCGATCTTGGTTGTCGGACCGTTCGTGCGGGATGGGCGCCACGACGAGGCAGCACCACCTGGTCTACGGCCACGCCACGCCGTGGTTGCCGAGAGCGCTCGGCATCTGGTCAAGGTCCACTTCCGCGAGGGATCCACTGACAGCAGCTGCACGACGCTCCCCTGCCAGCCTCAAAGACATCGAACAATACGTCTCGGAGTTGCAGAGAGGTGGCCCTGTGTGACGTCGCAGGTCTGCGTAACCGGCTGCTACCGCTTGGCCTATCGCTGCCGATCGACCTTGGCGGCCTTCGCCTGCGGTGTCCCACCCCGGTCGCCGTGCTTCCACGACACGTCGCTGTAGTCGTCCCAGCGCTTGTCGAGAGCGGTTGCGTCATCTTGCCCGTCCGGTGTGACGGTGAAGTCGCAGCCGATCGCCTCCAGCAACATCCACACGGCGTTCGCGATGTCCGCATACTTCTCGGGCTCTACGTCGCGGAGGCCCACGGTGATGGTTCGCTGCCTGCCGCTTCCCCCCGTACCCGTACTGCTTACGACAGCTCCAATCCCCGGCAATTACTGCCCTGGTGCTCGTGGTGGTGCCGCATCCAGAACACGACATCCAGGACACGGATGAGGCTTACCTCCGCAGGCAAGTTGGCCTGCCGGTGCAGCACACGGAGACGCTGCGCCAACGAGCCGTTGTCCTCCCGGAGCCTGCCGTGCAGCCACTCCCAGAAACCGGTGCCGGTACGTAGCGCGCAAGCCACCACCGAGTCGTAAACCGGCACCAGCTTCGGTCGCTTGCGAGCGAGCAACTTGCCGGCGAGAACCCAGCCGATGCCGTCCGTGTCGCGCAGCATTCGCCACGCGATGTCGGCAGGGCCGCCCACGGCGATGAGCGGAACGGCATCCATGTCTCTCAGTTCGACCTCTACGGGGATCCTTGCCAACTCGGCCGCGAGCCGCTCACCGAGATGCCCCTGCAACAGGTCGAGCAACCGATGCGGGGGAAGATGAACGCTTAGCAACTCCACCGCGATGAGATCCGCGGCAGTGACGATGTTGGCGATGTCGGGGCGGCTTCCGCCACCGCCGAGCCGCTCGAACTGCCCGCCGGCATAGGCCTCGTCACCGGCTTTCAGGAAGTAACGCCGCAGGTCGGCAATTGACCGGGGATCGTCGAGCACCATCAGTATCTGGGTGAGAGTGAGGGGTTCTCTCATGCCTCTCCTATCGGGGTCGGTCGTTGGCGGCGAACGCCAGGTACGGGCTTGGCGCGCCGCGCCACGACGCGTACAGCGCCTCCCGCGCGGGTGGCGGCGACGAACAGCCGGCACTGTTCCCGAAGCAGGTCGTTGTCGTGCTGCACCTGCTCGACCAGCGCGGCTACCTCGGCCTGCGGCGACACGTACCCGTGGGCCTCGGGTTTACGGACGTGCAGCAGCGACCGGTAGCCGGCGAGACTGTCCTTTCCGTCGCCGCCGAGTTCGTCGCCCCGGGCGTCGACAAGCACCTGGGTCGCCCAAGTGAGGATCTCATCGGTGCTGCGGTAGTTGACGCGCAGCCGGCTGCTGCGCCCGGTCACCGAAATGCCGAGCGAGCCCAGTGACACCCGTGATTCGTAGATGCGCTGGTGAGGGTCACCGGTGATGAGAGGTTGCCGGGGCCGGGGCGGCACGGCGGCTCGCAGCACGCGCCACTGCGCCGGGTGCAGGTCCTGCGCCTCGTCGACCATCACATGCCCGAAGCCCTGCGCGGAAAAGTCCGCGTCGGCGAGCAGCTCCGCCCGCCGGGGGGGGGTGTCCCTATGGGGTTCGTCAAGCGGCGATCGGCGTCGTGGGGCGGGGTTGGTAGGGGATCTTGTCGCGGAGCATGGCGAACAGGACGTCGCAGCGACGGCGGGCGAGGCAGATGAGGGCG
>NZ_JAMHIU010000018.1:0-131706 GCF_023896895.1 Micromonospora sp. CPM1 | reverse complement strand
TGCCTGGGGTTTTGGGGGGCCAGGGGAGTTCGGGGGAGGGGTGGAAGGTGATGCCGGCGGTGGTCCAGCGCGGGCCCTGGGCGGCCAGCCGGCTGCGGAACCGGGACCAGTCGTGCGTCTCGCGCGGTGACCAGCCGAGTTCGGCGACGGCGGGCAGGCGCGGGAAGAGCATGAACTCGACCTCGGCGATCGTCGTGACCGACTCGGTCCACAGCGGCGCCTCCACCCCCAGCACCGCCTCGGCCGGCACACCCCGCACGTGCGTGGCCGGATCCCACTCGTACGCGCGGCGCACGTCGATCAGACCGGCCCAGTCGTGTCCGATCGGGGTGTCCGGGGCGTACTTCATGTCCAGGTACGCGTGGTTGCCGGGGGAGAGGATCAGCCGGGCGCCCCGGCGTACCGCGTCGGCGGTCTCCGGGTCGTCACCGTTCGTGCCCCACCACTGCAGGACACGCCCGTCGACGTGTTCGGCCGGGGCGAGCTGGTGCCACCCGACGACTGTCTTGCCGGTGGCGGCCACCAGCCGCTGCGCCCGCGCCACGAACGCGCGGTAGCTGTCGGCGGGCACCTTGAACGCCTCGTCGCCGCCGAGGTGCAGCCACGGCCCGGGCGTCAGCGCGGCCACCTCGCCGACCACGTCCGCGACGAAGGCGTACGTCCGCTCGTCGGCGGGGTCGACGAAGCTGAACCCGACCTCGGTGCCGGTGTACGGCGGCGGCGCGACCTTGCCGGGCGCCAGTTCGGGGTACGCGACCAGCGCCGCGTTGGTGTGGCCCGGCAGGTCGATCTCGGGCACCACTGTGACGTGGCGGCGGGCGGCGTACGCGACGATGCGGCGGTAGTCGTCCCGGGTGTACCAGCCGCCCGGGCCGTCCCCGACCTCGGTCGCGCCGCCGACCTCGGTGAGCCGGGGCCAGGAGTCGACGGCGATCCGCCAGCCCTGGTCGTCGGTGAGGTGCAGGTGCAGGTGGTTGAGCTTGTAGCGGGCCAGGTGGTCGACCACCCGCAGCACGTCCTCGACCGGGAAGAAGTGGCGGGCGACGTCGAGCATGGCGCCCCGGTAGGGGAAGCGCGGCCGGTCGACGATCGTGCCGCCCGGCACCGCCCAGCGCACGGCGACAGGGGCCGGGCTCTCGATCGGCGCGGGTAGCAGCTGCCGCAGCGTCTGCGCGCCGTGGAACAGCCCGGCCGGGGTGCCGGCGGTGATCCGGACGCCGCCGGCGGTCACGTCGAGGCGGTAGCCCTCGTCTCCGAGCCCGGCGTCGTCCGGCTCGGCGGTGCGGGCCGTCGCGCCGGACGGCTCACCGCCCGCGACATCAGCCGCCTCCCGGCCCGTGGACGCCGGTCCGGGCGCGGCCGCTCCGCTCGGCACGGTGGCGTCCGCCGGGGACAGCGTGAGCGTCAGCGGGCCGCCCTCGGCGGTGTCGGCGACCGGGAGCGGGAAGCCGGTGGCCGGGCGCAGCCAGCCGGCGAGCTGTTCGGCCACGTCCCGCGCGGCGGGGCTGACCCGCAGTACCGCGTCCGCGCTCAGCGTGAAGTCACCGGCCGGGTCCGGGAGCACCTGCTCGGGTGCCGGCACCACGTCGCCCAGCCGGACCGCCGCCGGTCCGGCGAGCGCCCCGGCGGCCCGGCCCGCGGCGACCCGGGCCAGCTCGGCCGCGGGCGCCGGCACACCGGGCAGCCCTTCACCAGGGGGCGGCAACGAAGCCGCCGACGGCGGACCCTCGCCGGAGGACGGGCTGGTGGGGCGGGTGTCGGTCGGCTCCGGCCCGGTCTCCGGGGCGGCGGGGTTGGTCTGCACGGCGACGACTCCGAGGGTGTATTCGCGCGGGATATGGCAAAGGTCAGGTTCCGCGAGATGCAGTGACGTCAAGAGTACGAGAGGACCCGGAATTGCGTGATCGTGCTCGTGGAAGCGTTCCCAAAAACCCGTACGAACGCGGATTGTGGTGACCGTTGTGCCGAAAGTCACCGAACGCTCCCAGGTTTCTCGAAACTCGCCTAGCCTTCGCCCCACCGACGCTGACGAGCCGGGATTACCGGTGGTCACTACCGGGGTATGTCCGAACTGAACCTTCGTTAAGTGTCAATGGCGCGCGTGGGAGGCTCTGGTGGCAGCGCACGATCCGGTCGAGCAGAAGTACGTCTACGACTTCGCCGAGGGCAACAAGGATCTCAAGGATCTGCTCGGCGGCAAGGGGGCCAACCTGGCCGAGATGACGAATCTCGGCCTGCCGGTTCCGCCCGGCTTCACGATCACCACGGAGGCCTGCAAGGCGTACCTGACGACCGGGCGCGAGCCGGACGGCCTGGCCGCGCAGATCGAGGCGCACCTGGAGTCGCTGGAGCGCGAGATGGGCCGGCGCCTCGGCGACCCGGACGACCCGCTGCTGGTCTCGGTACGCTCCGGCGCCAAGTTCTCCATGCCGGGCATGATGGAGACCGTCCTCAACGTGGGACTCAACGACCGCAGCGTGGTCGGCCTGAGCAACCAAGCGGGTGGGAACGACAGGTTCGCCTGGGACTCCTACCGGCGGCTGATCCAGATGTTCGGCAAGACCGTCTGCGAGGTGCCGGGCGAGGAGTTCGAGCACGCGCTGGACGAGATCAAGCGCGCCAAGGGCACGCACAACGACCTCGACCTGGACGCCGACGACCTGCGCGGGCTGGTCGACGCGTACAAGCAGATCTTCGCCAAGCACACCGGCCGCGAGTTCCCGCAGGAGCCGCGCGAGCAGCTCGACCTCGCCATCCGCGCGGTCTTCGACTCGTGGAACGCGGAGCGGGCGGTGCTCTACCGCCGGCAGGAGCGCATCCCGGCCGACCTGGGCACCGCCGTCAACGTGGTGACGATGGTCTTCGGCAACCTCGGCCCCGACTCCGGCACCGGCGTCGCGTTCACCCGCGACCCGGGCAGCGGGGCGCAGGGCATCTACGGCGACTACCTCGCCAACGCCCAGGGCGAGGACGTGGTGGCCGGCATCCGCAACACGGTGCCGTTGCAGGAGCTGGAGCAGCTCGACAAGACGTCCTACGACCAGCTGCTCGGCATCATGGCCCGGCTGGAGGAGCACTACAAGGACCTCTGCGACATCGAGTTCACCATCGAGCGCGGCAAGCTCTGGATGCTCCAGACCCGGGTCGGCAAGCGCACCGCCGCCGCCGCGTTCGTCATCGCCGGGCAGCTCGTCGACGAGGGCCTGATCGACCTGGACGAGGCGCTGCACCGGGTCAACGGCGCGCAGCTCGCCCAGCTCATGTTCCCGCGCTTCCAGCTCGACCACGAGTTCGAGCCGGTCGCCAAGGGCATCGGCGCCTCCCCGGGCGCGGCGTCCGGCAAGGTGGTCTTCACCTCGGCGCGCGCGGTCGAGCTGGCCGCCGAGGGGGAGTCGGTGATCCTGGTCCGCCGGGAGACCAACCCGGACGACCTCAACGGCATGATCGCCGCCAAGGGCATCCTGACCTCCCGGGGCGGCAAGACCAGCCACGCCGCGGTGGTGGCCCGCGGCATGGGCAAGACCTGTGTCTCCGGCGCCGATGAGCTGGACGTCAACGTGCCGGCGAAGAAGTTCACGGTGGGCGACCACGTGGTGAGCGAGGGCGACGTGGTCTCGATCGACGGCACCACCGGCAAGGTCTACCTCGGCGAGGTGCCGGTCATGCCGTCCGAGGTGGTGCAGTACTTCGAGGGCGAACTCGACCCGGAGAACATCGACGACGCGCTGGTCCGCGCCGTACACCGGATCATGACGCACGCCGACGGGGCGCGGCGGCTGCGGGTCCGCACGAACGCCGACACCGGCGCGGACGCGGCCCGGGCGCGGCGCTTCGGCGCCGAGGGCATCGGCCTGTGCCGCACCGAGCACATGTTCCTCGGCGACCGGCGCGAGCTGGTCGAGCGGCTCATCCTGGCCTCCGGGGAACGGGAGCGGGAGGACGCGCTCGCCGCGCTGCTGCCGCTGCAGCGGGCCGACTTCATCGAGATCTTCCGCGAGATGGACGGCCTGCCGGTAACCGTGCGGCTGATCGACCCGCCGCTGCACGAGTTCCTGCCCCCGCTGGAGCAGCTCGCGGTGAACGTCGCGGTCGCCCAGGAGCGCGGCGAGGACGTCGCGAAGGAGGAGGCGCTGCTCGCCGCCGTGCGGCGGATGCACGAGGAGAACCCGATGCTGGGCCTGCGTGGCGTCCGGCTCGGCCTGGTCATCCCGGGCCTGTTCGCCATGCAGGTCCGCGCGATCGCGGAGGCCGCCGTCGCGGTCGTCCGCGACGGCGGCACGGCCTGCCCGGAGATCATGGTGCCGCTGGTCGGGGCCGTGCAGGAGCTGGAGACGGTACGCGCCGAGGCCGAGCGGATCATCGCCGAGGTGGTCGGGGACAGCGGCGTCGAGGTGCTGATCGGCACGATGATCGAGGTGCCCCGGGCGGCGCTGACCGCCGGTCAGATCGCCGAGGCGGCCGAGTTCTTCTCCTTCGGCACCAACGACCTGACCCAGATGGGCTGGGGCTTCTCCCGCGACGACGTGGAGGGCGCGTTCTTCTGGCGTTACCTGGAGCTGGGCATCTTCGGCATCTCGCCGTTCGAGTCGATCGACACCGACGGCGTCGGCCGGCTGGTCCGCATCGCCGCCGAGGAGGGCCGGGCGGCCCGTCCGGGGCTGAAGCTCGGCGTCTGCGGCGAGCACGGCGGTGACCCGGACTCGGTGCACTTCTTCCACGAGGTCGGGTTGGACTACGTCTCCTGCTCGCCGTTCCGGGTGCCGGTGGCCCGGCTGGAGGCGGGCCGCGCGGCCATCACCACCACGGGTTCGGACTCCCGCTGAGGAGGGCGCGGGGTCGCCGGTGCTCGGCGGCGGCCCCGCGTACCGCCCGGCGCGCCTTTCCGGTCTCCTCGGCGTAACCTGAGCTTCCGCCGCGTGTCGATCAGGAGGGGTGTCCACATGACCGCCGTCTGGGAGAACCTGGTAGTCGACGCCCGGGATCCGTCCCGGCTCGCCAGTTGGTGGGCGGAGGCACTCGGCTATCAGGTGATCACCGACAAGCCGGACGAGGTGGAGATCCGCCGGACTCCCGACACGCTGCCCGGTCTCGTCTTCGTCCCGGTCGCCGGGCCGAAGGAGGGGAAGAACCGGCTGCACATCGACCTGCGCCCGGCCGACATGGAGGCCGAGGTGGAGCGCCTCGTCGACATGGGCGCCCGGCACGTCGACATCGGCCAGGGAGACGTGGAGTGGACGGTGCTCGCCGATCCGGAGGGCAACGAGTTCTGCGTGCTCCGGGAGCGCGAGGAGTGAGCCGGTTTTGCGAGCCCCGCAGTCGCGACCATCTGCGTATACGGGAGAAATGAGCGACGCGGCGCGGCTGGTCGACGAGGCGCTCAAGGACACCGGGTACGGCCGCTCGCCGTTCGAGCGGGACCGCGCCCGCGTGCTGCACTCGGCGGCGTTCCGCCGGCTCGCCGCGAAGACGCAGGTGCACACCGCCGGGACGAACGACTTCCTGCGTACCCGGCTGACCCACTCGCTGGAGGTCGCGCAGATCGCCCGCGAGATGGGCGCCCGGCTGGGCTGCGACCCGGACGTGGTGGACACCGCCGGGCTGGCGCACGACCTTGGTCACCCGCCGTTCGGGCACAACGGCGAGTACGCCCTGGACGAGCTGGCCGCCGCCTGCGGCGGATTCGAGGGCAACGCGCAGACGCTGCGGGTGCTCACCCGGCTGGAGGCGAAGGTGTTCACCCCGGACGGGCGCTCGGCCGGGCTGAACCTGACCCGGGCCGCGCTGGACGCGGTCAGCAAGTACCCGTGGCCGCGCCGCCCCGGCGAGCGCAAGTTCGGCGTGTACGCCGACGACCGCCCGGTCTTCGACTGGCTGCGCGAGGGCGCCCCGCCCGGCGCCCGGCGCTGCCTGGAGGCCCAGGTGATGGACTGGGCCGACGACGTGGCGTACTCGGTGCACGACGTCGAGGACGGCATCCAGGGCGGGTACGTCGACCTGCGCCCGCTGCTGGCCGACGCGGACGAGCGGCGGGCCCTCTGCGCCGACGTGGCCGCCGCCTACTCCGGTGAGGCGCCGGAGGACCTGGGCGAGGTGCTCGCCGACCTGCTGGCCGATCCGGTGCTCGCGCCGCTGGCCGCGTACGACGGCAGCCACCGCGCCCTCGCCGCGTTGAAGGCCACCACCAGCGTGCTCACCGGCCGGTTCGTGGCCGGCGTGGTGGCCGCGACCGAGCAGCACCACGGTCCGGGCCCGCACCGCCGCTACGCCGCCGACCTGGAGGTGCCGCGCCGGATCCGGGCGCAGTGCGCGCTGCTCAAGGGCATCGCGCTGCGGTACGTGATGCGCCGTCCCGGCGCCGAGGGCCGCTACGCCCGGCAGCGCGACGTCCTGACCGGGCTGGTCGGGGTGCTGCTGGACCGGGCGCCCGACGCGCTCGACCCGGTGTTCGCGCCGCTGTGGCGGGACGCGGCGGACGACGCCGCGCGGCTGCGCGTGGTGATCGACCAGGTGGCCTCGCTCACCGATCCGGCCGCGCTGGCCTGGCACGCCCGGCTGGTGTCGCCAAGCTGACCGGATCACCCCGGCGGAGCTTAGGCTAGCCTAAGCAGCATGACGGATCGCCCGAAGAAGCTCACCGCCGCCACGGTCGTCCGGACCACGCGGCCCACCCCACACCTGATCCGCCTGGTCCTGGGCGGCGCCGAGCTGGCCGGGCTGCCGGTGGGCGCGTACACCGACCACTACGTGAAGTTCGTCTTCCCGCCGGCCGGGGTGACCTACCCGTACCCGGTCGACCTGGCCACCATCAAGCGGGAGTTCCCGGCGGAGCAGTGGCCGCGCCTGCGCGCGTACACGGTCCGGGCCTGGGACGCCGCGGCCGGTGAGATGACAGTGGACGTGGTGCACCACGGCGACGAGGGTCTGGCCGGGCCGTGGGCGGCGGCGCTGCGTCCGGGCGACCGGGTGTTGTTCGCCGGGCCGGGCGGCGCGTACGCGCCGGACCCGGCCGCCGACTGGCACCTGCTGGCGGGTGACGAGAGCGCGCTGCCGGCCATCGCCGCTGCCCTGGAACGGCTGCCGGCGGGCGCGCTCGCCAAGGTGTACGTCGAGGTCGGCGGCCCGGCAGACGAGCTGCCCCTGACCAGCGCGGGCGAGGTCGAGGTGTGCTGGCTGCACCGGGACGGGCGTCCGTACGGCGAGCCGCTGGTCGAGGCGGTCCGGGCGCTGGAGTTCCCGCCCGGCCGGGTGCACGCGTTCGTGCACGGCGAGGCCGGCGCGATGAAGGAGCTGCGGCGGCTGCTGCGCGTCGAGCGCGGCGTGCCCCGGGGCGACCTGTCCATCTCCGGTTACTGGCGGCGCGGCATGGACGACGAGGGCTGGCGGTCCACCAAGCCGGCCTGGAACGCCGCCGTGGAGGCCGAGGAGGCCGCCGCCGCGGCGGCCTGACGCGGCTCCTGCGGCGTTCCGGCCCGCCGGTGCGGCCGGCCCGCCGACGATGGGGGCATGACGGGACAGCCGGGGCAGCGGTCCGCGACCCAGCAGGTCGACCGGGTGGTACTCGGCGCCGGGGTCGCCGGCGTGCTCGCGGTGGTGCTGTGGGGCGTGTTCGCCCGCGGCTCACTGGCCCGGTTCGGCGAGTCCGGCCTGTCCTGGACCGTGAGCACGTTCGGCTGGTTCTTCGTGGTCGCGGCGGACGCCTTCCTGGTGCTGGCGGTCGTCGTGGCCGCCTCCCGGTTCGGCCGGATCCGGCTGGGCGCCGACGACGACGGGCCGGAGTTCGACACGCTGGCCTGGGTCGCCATGATGTTCAGCGCCGGCATGGGCATCGGCCTGGTGTTCTTCGCCGTCGCCGAACCGATCCAGCACTACGCCACGCCGCCTCCCGCCTCCGGCGTCGCGCCGCAGACCGGCCCCGCCGCCGCCACGGCGATGCAGTACACGCTCTTCCACTGGACGCTGCACCCGTGGGGCATCTACGCGATCGCGGCGCTGGCGCTGGCGTACTCGACGTTCCGCAAGGGGCGCGGCAACCGGATCTCGTCCGCGTTCGCGCCGCTGCTCGGCGACCGGACCGACGGCCCGCTCGGCCGCGCGATCGACCTGCTCGCCGTCTTCGCCACCGTGTTCGGCTCCGCGACCAGTCTCGGGCTGGGCGCGCTCCAGGTGGCGGCCGGCCTCGACCTGGTGGCCGGCGTGCCGGACAGCCGGGCCGTCGAGCTGACGATCATCGGCGCGCTCACGCTCGCGTTCGTCGTGTCCGCCTTCTCCGGCCTGCACCGGGGCGTCAAGTGGCTGTCCACCACGAACGTGCTGATCGCCGTCGTGCTGATGCTGTTCGTGTTCGTGGTCGGCCCGACCGTCTACACGCTGGAGGTGCTGCCGGCCTCGGTCGGTGACTACCTGAGCGGCCTGGTGCGCATGTCGACGCGTACCGGGGCGTTCTCCGATCCCGCCTGGCTGGGCTCGTGGACCATCTTCTACTGGGCGTGGTGGATCTCCTGGGCGCCGTTCGTGGGCACGTTCATCGCCCGCATCTCGCGCGGCCGTACGGTCCGCCAGTTCCTGGTCGGGGTGCTGCTGGTGCCCAGCGGCGCGAGCACCGTCTGGTTCGCGGTGATGGGCGGGAGCGCCCTGCGTACGCAGACCACCGGCACCCGGGATCTGGTGGCGGACGTGGACGCCGGGTCGGAGCAGGCGCTGTTCGGGCTGCTCGACGCGCTGCCGCTGGCCACGCTGACGAGCGTGCTCGCCATGGTGCTGATCGCGCTCTACTTCGTCACCAGCGCGGACTCGGCGTCGCTGGTGCTCGGCTCGCTCAGTTCGCGCGGCGCACTGCGGCCGCACCGCGGGGTGGTGGTGCTCTGGGGTGTGCTGATCGGCGCGGTCGCGGCGGCGTTGCTGCTGGCCGGCGGCCTGGCCGCGCTGCAACAGGCGACCATCCTGGTCGCGTTGCCGTTCGTCGTGGTGATGCTGGGCCTGGCCGTCGCGGTGCTCCGGGAGATGGCCGCCGATCCGATGCTGCACGCCGGCCCTCGGCCCCGCCGCTCCGGCCTGGCCGCCGCGGTGAAAGCGGCCCGGTCGTACGAGGAGGAGGAGGAGGAGCCGGCCCCGGTGACGCGCTGGTTCCACCGCCCTCGCCCCTGAGCGGGGGTACCTCCGTTTGTAGTATGAGTGCTACATTTCGAGGCATGACTGCGGTCGAACTCCCGGGGGCCGTCGCGTCCCCCCGACCTCCCGACGAGGATCTCGTCCTCGACGTGCGGGACCTGCGTATGCGCTACGGCGCCGTCGACGTGCTGCACGGCGTCGACCTGACCGCCCGGCGGGGCGAGGTGGTGGCGCTGCTCGGGCCCAACGGCGCGGGCAAGACCACCACCATCGAGATCCTCGAAGGCTTCCGGGTGCCCTCGGCCGGCACGGTCCGGGTGCTCGGCGCCGACCCGGCGCGCGGCGACGAGCGGTGGCGCGCGCGGCTGGGCGTGGTGCTCCAGTCCTGGCGCGACCACGGCAAGTGGCGGGTGCGGGAGCTGCTGGCCCACCTCGGCGACTTCTACGCGCCGTACGCGACCGACCGGATCCCGCGCCCGTGGCCGGTCGACGAGCTGCTGGAGACGGTGGGACTGACCGCGCACGCCGGCAGCCGGGTGGCCCGGCTCTCCGGTGGTCAGCGCCGCCGGCTCGACGTCGCGGTCGGCATCGTCGGCCGGCCGGAACTGCTGTTCCTGGACGAGCCGACGGTCGGCTTCGACCCGGCCGCCCGGCGCGAGTTCCACGAGCTGGTGCACCGCCTGGCCGATTTGGACGAGACCACCATCGTGCTGACCACGCACGACCTGGCCGAGGCGGAGAAGCTGGCCGACCGCATCCTCATCCTGGCCGGCGGCCGGATCATCGCCGAGGGCTCGCCCGACCAGCTCGCCCGGCGCGTCGCGGGGGACGCCGAGGTGCGCTGGACCCGCGACGGCGAGCGGTACGTGCACGCCACCGCCGACGCCACCGCGTTCCTGCGCGACCTGCTCCGCGAGCACGGCGACCGGGTACGCGAGCTGGAGGTACGCCGGGCCAGCCTGGAGGACGCGTACCTGGCGCTGGTGCACGAGGAGGAGACCGGCATCCGTACCGGCCGGGCCGAGCGGGTGTGGCAGCAGGAGGCGAACCGATGAACCCGACCACCAACGCGCTGCGGGCCGGGCTGCGGCGCGGCGTGATCGAGCTGCGCGCGACGTTCACCAACGGCCAGGATCTCTGGACCTACTTCTTCCCCACGGTCGTGCTGCTGATCGCCGTGTTCTGGATGCGCGGCTCGACGGTGCCGGGCACCGACTTCTCGCTCGGCGCCCGTACGCTGCCCAGCGCGCTCGGCATGGGCCTGCTCTTCGGTGGTCTGCTCGGGCTGGCCAACCAGCTCGTCATCGACCGGGAGGACGGCACGCTGCTGCGCGCCAAGGCCATTCCGGACGGCATGCTCGGCTACCTGGTCGGCAAGATCGTCCTGGTCTCGGCGGTCGCGCTGATCGGCGTGGTCATCCAGCTCACGCCCGGGCTGTTCTTCCTCGACGGGCTGCGGCTCGGTGACCCCGGCGCCTGGCTCACGCTGGCCTGGGTGGTGCCGCTCGGGCTGGTGGCGACGCTGCCGCTGGGCGCGGTGATCGGCTCGCTGGTGGAGAACCCGCGCAACATGGGCCTGGTGGTGATGCCGATCTTCGGTCTCATCGCGTTGTCCGGCATCTTCTACCCGATCAACGGCCTGCCCGGCTGGCTCCAGGGCGTCGCCCAGGTCTTCCCGCTCTACTGGCTAGGCTTGGGCATGCGCTCGGCGCTGCTCCCGGGCGACCTGGCGGCTGTCGAACTCGGCGGCTCCTGGCGGCACCTGGAGACGGTCGGCGTGCTCGGCGCCTGGGCGGTGCTCGGGCTCGTGCTGGCCCCGGTGGTGCTGCGCCGGATGGCCCGCCGGGAGTCCGGCTCGCGGGTCGCGGCCCGGCGGGAGCGGGCCATGCAGCGGGTCGGATGAGAGGGCGTCGATGAGCGAGACCGTGCACAACCGCATCGCGGTGCTGCGCGCCGAACGGGGCATCTCCCGGCGGCAACTGGCCGACGCGCTCGGTGTGCACTACCAGACCGTCGGTTACCTGGAGCGCGGCGAGTTCCGGCCCAGCCTGCACCTGGCGCTGCGCATCGCCGCGTACTTCGAGGTGCCGGTCGAGGTGGTCTTCTCGATCGAGCCGTTCCCGCGCATCGGCGACCCCGCGGCGGCCCGCTCGGCCTGAGCCGGCGGGGACGGGCGTGGCCGGCCACACGCCCGTCCCCCCGGCCGCCGGAACGTCGGTCCGGCAGGGCAGGATGTACGCCGAGGGGGTGGCGGTCATGGCGGGGCGGATCCGGGACGAGGACATCGCGCTGGTCCGCGAGCGCACCGCCATCGCGGACGTCATCTCCGAGGTGGTGACGCTCAAGTCGGCCGGTGGCGGCAACCTCAAGGGGCTGTGCCCCTTCCACGACGAGAAGAGCCCGTCGTTCAACGTCTCGCCCGCCCGCAACGTGTTCTACTGCTTCGGCTGCGGCGTCGGCGGCGACGCGATCAAGTTCCTGATGGACGCCGAGCACCTCAGCTTCGTCGAGTCGGTCGAGCGGCTGGCGGCCCGCGCCGGCATCCAGTTGCGCTACGTCGAGGACGACCGGTCCGCGCCGCGTACCCGGCCGCAGCAGGGGCAGCGGCAGCGCCTGGTGGCCGCGCACGCCGCCGCCGTCGAGTTCTACCGGGCCCAGCTCACCACCGCCGGCGCCCGCCCGGCCCGCGAGTTCCTCGCCGGGCGCGGCTTCGACCGGGCCGCCGCCGAGCGGTACGGCTGCGGCTTCGCCCCCGACGGGTGGGACCTGCTCACCAAGCACCTGCGCCAGCAGGGCTTCACCCACGACGAGCTGGTCACCGCCGGCCTGTCCCGCCCGGCCCGCTCCGGCTCGCTGATCGACCGGTTCCGCCGCCGCCTGATGTGGCCGATCCGGGACATCACCGGCGACGTGATCGGCTTCGGCGCCCGCAAGCTCTTCGACGACGACGACGGCCCGAAATACCTCAACACCCCAGAGACGCCGCTCTACAAGAAGTCGCACGTGCTCTACGGCATCGACCAGGCCAAGCGGGAGATCGCCAAGCAGGGCAAGGTGGTGGTGGTCGAGGGCTACACGGACGTGATGGCCTGCCACCTCGCCGACGTGCCGACGGCGGTGGCGACCTGCGGCACGGCGTTCGGCGGCGACCACATCTCGGTGCTGCGCCGGGTGCTGTTCGACAGCGACGAGCGGGCCGGCGAGATCATCTTCACCTTCGACGGCGACGCGGCCGGCCAGAAGGCCGCGTTGCGCGCCTTCGAGGACGACCAGCGCTTCGTCGGGCGTACCTTCATCGCGGTCAGCCCCGACAACATGGACCCGTGCGAGCTGCGCCTGGCAAAGGGCGACCTGGCCGTACGCGACCTGGTGGCCCGCCGCGAGCCGCTGGTGGACTTCGCGCTCCGGCACGTGATCAACCGGTTCGACCTGGACACCGTCGACGGCCGGGTCGAGGCGATGCGCCGCGCCGCGCCTCTGGTGGCGAAGATCAAGGACCGGGAGAAGCGCCCGGAGTACGTGCGCAAGCTCGCCGGTGACCTCGGCATGGAGATCGAGCCGGTGCAGCGTGCGGTGCTGGCCGCCGCGCACGGGCCGCAGGCCGGTGGCGCGCCCGCCGCACCCGCCCGCTCCGGCCCGGCCGCGCCGGCTGTGGACAGCCCGCGCTCCATGGTGGAGCGGGAGGCGCTGAAGCTGGCGCTGCAGGAGCCGGTCCTGGCCGGCCCGATGTTCGACGCGGTCGAGGCGACCGACTACCAGCACCCGGTGCACGTGGCGGTACGCGCCGCCGTGGCCGCCGCCGGCGGCGCGTCCGGCGCGACCGGCGGCGCGGTGTGGATCGAGCGGGTCCGCGACGCCTGCGACGACCTGGCCGGGCAGGCGCTGGTCGGTGAGCTGGCGGTGGAGCCGTTGCGCATCGACGGTGAGCCCGACCCGAGGTACGTCTCGATCACCATGGCCCGGCTCCAGTGGAGTTCGGTCACCGGCCGCATCCGTGACCTGAAGTCGAAGATCCAGCGGATCAACCCGGTGAGCAACAAGGACGAGTACTTCGCCCTGTTCGGGGAACTGCTCTCGCTGGAACAGCACGCACGGGCACTGCGCGAGCAGGCCGCCGGAGGTTTGTGATGGGTCTGTTCAACCGCCGGCCGAAACTGCCGTCGGCCGACCGGCCGCCGCTGGCCACCGACGAGCGGGTGCTCGCGTGGGCCGCGGCCGGCACCGGCGAGGGCGGCAACGACGGCGTGCTGGTCGCCAGCAACCGCGGGCTCTGGCTGCCCGGCCGGGTGGACCGTCTCGGCTGGCACGACATCCTCAAGGCGGTCTGGTCCGGCCGGGAGCTGACTGTCACCCCGGCCGAGCCGGTCGCCGAGCACGACGGCTACCTGGTGGTCGCGGACGGCCTCCCCGAGACGTACCTGCTCGTCGACCCGGGTGACCTGCCGCACCAGGTCCGGGACCGGGTCACCGGCTCGGTGGCGTACACCTCGCACCACGAGGTGCCCGGCGGCTCCGGGCGGATCGCGGCCCGGCGGGTGTCCGGGGTCGACGGTCTGACCTGGACGGTCCGCTACGACCCGGGGACGCCGGCCGACGACGAGGCGGTGACCGCCGAGACCGCCCGGCTGGTTGCGGCGGCGCGCGCCGCCACCGCCCCCGCCGACGCCTGAGGTCTACATCTTCAGGACGTCGTCCTTGGTTCAGGCACGTGGGCGGGCGCCGTCGAGGAAGAGCGCGACGACCCGGGCGGGTCCGGTCCCGTCGGTGAGGTCGGCCGCGCGGGCCAGGTGCAGGAACGCGTTCATCAGGAACTCCGGGTCGCCGGTGACGGCGCCCTCGGCCTTCGCGTCGGCGAAGAACCGGGTCACCGGCTCCAGCATCAGCGCGACGTAGAGGCCCGACACGTGCTCGCTGGTCCTGGCGGAGACGAGCGGCAGCGTGTCGTAGATGCGCTGCTCGAACGTGATCGCGTCGCCGTGCTGCCCGGCGGCGACGGCGGCGAGCGCGTGCAGCCGGTGCGTCACGTCGCCGGGCTCGGCCAGCGCCGTCGAGATCCGGCCGCCGACGTCCCGGATGTACCGTTCCGCAACCGCGATGTACAGGTCCTCCTTGCCGCCGGGGAAGTGGTGGTAGATGGACGGCTTCTGGATGCCGACGCTGCGGCCCACGCCGACCAGGGAGATGCCCTGGTAGCCGGTCGCGGCGAGCTGCTCGGCGAAGGCGTCCATGATCTGGGTGCGGGTGTCGGTGGGGCTCATCGGTTCTTCCTCGCGTGGTGGAGGGCGAGCGCGCAGGCGGCGGTTCCGGCGACGGCGAGGACGGCGACCGCCGTGACGCCGGCCGGAGCCGCGGTGAGCGACGCGTCGCCGCCGAGCTGGCGGGCGGTGTCGACGATATAGGTGAGCGGGTTGACGGTGGCGATCACCCGCATCCAGCCGGCGAGCCGGTCGACCGGCGCGAACACGCCGGTGAAGAACGACAGGCCGAACACGGCGAGCGTGACCAGGTTCGTGGCCGACGCCGAGGCCGACCGGATCGCGAGCGCCATGCTCAGCAGCGCGACACCGAGGCCCAGCGCCAGCATCAGCAGCAGCATGGCGGCGACTCCGGACCAGCTCGCCGGCCAGTAGCCGATCAGCGCGGCCCCGGCGATCGTCACCGCCATCTGGAGGACGACGGCGACCAGCGCGGCCACGACCGGGCCGACGAGGAACGGTGTGGTGGTGCCGTGGGCGAGCCGGAGGCGGTCGAGGTAGCCGCTGGTGATATCGCCCAGCACCAGCGTGCCGGCGGCGCCCGCGCCGGTGGCGACGCCGGTGAGCAGGATCAGCGGCAGCAGGAACGCGATGAAGCTCGTGCCGTCCAGGTAGGTGCTGCCCACGGCGTCGAGTTGCCCGGCGTAGACGAGCAGGAAGAACAGGGACTGGGCGACGGGGGCGACGAGCAGCGCGGGCGTACGGAGCACGGCACGCGTGGAGCGTCTGATCGCCGCGAGGACGACCGGGGCCGGGGAACGGCGGGGCGGGGCGACTGCCAGCGGGAGCACGGGTTCGGGCCTTTCGGGGTGCGGTGGGTCACGCTTCAGCGGGCGGCGAGGGCGACGAAGACGTCGTCGAGGGAGGGCTCGGCGAGGTGGAGCCGGGTGATGTCGGCGGCGGCGTCGCCGGCCTCGGTCAGGGCCTTCGCCAGGGCGCGCGGGTCGTCGGGCACGCTGAGGCGTACCCGGTCCGGGCGGTCGGGGTCGGCGCGGAACCCGGCCTCGGACGCGGCGGCGAACGCGGCAGCGGTGGCGGCGGCGGACAGGTCGAGCGTGAGCGTACGGGCGCCGACACGCTGCTTGAGCGACGCCGGCGGGCCCTGGGCGACCACCCGACCGTCCCGGAGCACCGCGATGTCGGTGGCGAGCACGTCCGCCTCGTGCAGGTCCTGGGTCGAGATGAGCAGCGAGGTGCCGGCCTGGTTGAGGCGGGTCAGCTCGGTCCAGAAGTCGATGCGCGCGAGCGGGTCCAGCCCGGTGGTCGGCTCGTCCAGGATCACCACGGCGGGCTCGGCGACGAGCGCCACGGCCAGGTCCAGCTTGCGGCGGGTGCCGCCGGAGAGCTTGGCGACCCGGGTCGAGCGGTGCTCGCCCAGGCCGAACAGGTCGACCAGTTCGCGCGTTCGGCGGGCCCGCTCGCGGCGGCCGAGCCCGAGTGCGACGCCCTGGAAGTCGAGCACCTCGGTGGGGGTGGCGAGCGGGTCCAGGGCGTTGCACTGCGGCGCGAGGCCGATCAGGCGCCGGGCGTCCCGCGCCTGCGTGACGGTGTCGAAGCCGCCGACGCGTACCGAGCCGGACGTCGGGGTGCGCAGCGTCGCGATGATCTCCAGCAGCGTGGACTTGCCGGCGCCGTTGTGGCCGAGAACGACGAACCGGCTGCCCGGCGCGACGGCGAGGTCGAGCGCGCGCAGGGCGTGGCGCGTCCCGTAGGTCTTGGTCAGGGCGGTGGCGAGCACGAGCGGGGTCATGCCCACCACCCTACCGACCGGTCGGTAGGGGAGCCAAATCCGGTTGTCGCCCTGCCCACCCACCGTTAGCGTCGCGGCATGTTCGCCAGCGACCGGGTCCGTCTGCGTACGCCCACCCCCGACGACGCGCCGGACATGTTCCGGCTGCACAGCGACCCGGAGCTGCACCTGGTCACCGACGACGAGCCGTTCCTGCCGCACCACGTCGGGCAGGTCCGGGCCCGGCTGGAGAAGCGTGCCGCCGAGCAGCCGGAGGCCGCCGCTCCGGTGTCGCTGCTGGCCGAGACCGTGGCCGACGGCACGTTCCTCGGCACCGGCGTGCTGTGGGGGATCAACACCTTCAACGGGTACGCCCACCTCGGCATCACGCTGCTGCCGGAGGCGCGCGGCCAGGGCTACGGGACCGAGGTGATCCGGCTGCTCTGCCGGTACGGGTTCCGCAACCGCAACCTGCGCCGGCTGGAGATCGAGACGCTCGCCGGCAACACGGCCATGCGGCGCACCGCCGAGAGGTGCGGGTTCGTCCACGAGGGCACCCAGCGGGACCGCGAGTACGACGGCGACGGCTTCACCGACCTGGTGATCTACGGTCTGCTGCGGCGCGACTGGACGCCGTAGAAGGCGCGGCGCCGCCCCGGCGCGGGCCGAGGCGGCACAGTCCCGCGCTCAGCCGGTGCGGTAGAACCGCTGCGCGCCCGGGTGCAGCGGGATCGGCCGGGTCGCCGCGGCGCTGGACCGGTTGAAGTTCGCCGCCTCCGGGTGCACCTGGATCAGCTCGCCCTGCCAGGTGAACAGCACCCGGGTCAGGTCGTACGCGAGCTGCTCGGGCATGTCCGCCGCCACCAGGATCACGTTCGCCACGGTGATCGTCGGCGTCGGCGCGGGCGTGCCGTAGACCTCCTTCGGCAGCGTCGCCGTGGTGTAGACCGCGCCGAAGCGGGCGCTCAACGGCTCGATCAGTTCGTCGAGCGGCAGCAGCCGGAACGTGCCGGGCGCGGAGGAGAGCAGGTCCTTGACGCCCGGTGTGGGCAGACCCCCAGAGAAGAACATGGCGTCCAGACCCTTGGCGCGCATCCGCTTGACCGTCTCCGGCAGCGACAGGTTGAACCGCTGGATGTCCCGGTTCGGGTCGATGCCACCGGCGGTGAGCAGACGTCCGGCGATGATGTCGGTGCCGGACTTCGGCGAACCGGTGGAGATGCGCTTGCCGCGCAGGTCGGCGAAGCTGCCGATCTTGCCGTCGGCGCGGACGATCACGTGCGTGTAGTTGCTGTAGACCCGGGCCAGCGCCCGCACCGGCTGCGGCTGCTTGTCGAACGCCCCGCGCCCGTCGACCGCGTCCGCGGCCGTGTCGGCCAGGCTGAACGCGATCTCCATGTCGCCGCTCGCCACCCGGGTGATGTTCTCCACCGACGCGCCGGTCGGCTCCGCCCGCGCCTCGTACCCGGGCAGGTGGCGGGTGATCAGGTCGGCGTACCCGCCGCCGAGCTGGTAGTAGACGCCGGTGGTGTTGCCGGTGGCCAGGAAGATCCGCCCGCCGTGCCACGCCTCAGGGGTGGAGTCCTCGGCGGCGCAGCCGGCCACCAGCACCGCCGTCATCAGCGCGGCCAGGAGCCGCAGCGGGCGGCCGGTCACCGCCGGACCGCCGGTTCCAGCGCCTCCGCCACCCGCTGCACCAGCGTCGCCGTCTCGTAGCCGATCTGGCCCAGGTCGCAGCCGGGCGCGGCGAGCACGCCGAGCAGCGCCCGTTCACCCACCGCCATCACCAGCATGACCCCGCCGTCCATGTCGACGATCTGCTGGCGTACCCGGCCGGCCGACATCAGCCGGGCCGCGCCCACGGTCAGGCTCGCCAGCCCGCTGATCACCGCCGCGAGCTGGTCGACCTGGTCGGGGGCGAGGTCCGGCGAGGACGCCAGCCGCAACCCGTCCTCGGAGACCGCGAGCGCGTGCGAGACGTCCGGCACCTGCTCGGCGAAGTTCGCCAGCAGCCAGTCCAGACCGGCGGAGGACGGTGAGGTCATGATCTTCTCCCGTTGGGTGTGGTGGTGTTCGGGGCACGGCGGGTCGCGCTGGCCACCCCCTCGGCGAGGGCGGACAGCCGGGCACGTACCACTTCGGGGTCGAGCAGGTCGGTGGCCGGCGGCGGCGCGGCGGCGTCCGGCATCGGCCCGGGCAGGTGGCCGCCCACCTGCCGCCGGGGCAGCCCGGCGGCGGTGGTCGGGACGGGCGTCGGCGGCACACTCACCGGCCGGATCCGCGCCGTGCTCGGCGCCAGCAACGCGCCTCCGGGCGTGCGGACGGCGGCGACGCCGCGCACCGGGCCGACGGTCGTGGCGCTGGTGACGAGGCTGCGACTGCCGGCCGCCGGCCGTCCGGCGGGCCCGGACTTGAACCAGGCCGCGGCGCGCGGTCGCCGCTCCGCCGTCGGCCGTGACGCCACCGACTCGACCCGGGTCAGCACCGATTCCGGTACGTCGACCTGCGCCACAGTGCCGGTGCCCGGGTTGTGCAACTGCACCCGGATCCCGTGCCGGGCGGCCAGGTGGGCCACCACGTGCAGGCCCATGCTGCCCGCCGCGGCGCTGGACAGCATGGCCGGCGCGGCCAGCCGCTCGTTGATCTCGGCCAGCCGGCTCTCGCTGACGCCGATGCCCTGGTCGTGGACGCGCAACATCAGCCCGTCGACAGTGCGCCGGCCGTCGACGAGCACCCGGGCCTCGGGTGGCGAGTAGACGGTGGCGTTCTCCAGCAGCTCCGCCAGCAGGTGCACCAGATTGCCGGCCGCCGTGCCGTGCACCGCCGCGGTCGGCACGTCGATCTCCACCCGCGGGTAGTCCTCGATCTCGGAGGCCGCCGCTCGGACCACGTCGTCCAGCAGCAACGCGCCCTCGTGCCCGCGGCCGGGCTCACCACCGGCCAGCACCAGCAGGTTCTCGCCGTTGCGGCGCAACCGGGCGGCGAGGTGGTCCAGCGCGAACAGACGGGCCAGCGCGTCCGGGTCGGTCTCCTCGCGCTCGAAGTCGTCGAGCAGCCGCAGCTGCCGGGTGATGAGCGTACGGATGCGCCGGGCCAGCGCCTCCGCCATCCGGGTCACGTCCAGCCGCAACTCGGCCTGCTGCCCGGCCAGCCGCAACGCCGCCCGGTTCACCGTGTCGAACGCCTCGGCGACCTGCGCCACCTCGTCCCGGCCCCGGCGGATCCCGTCGGTCATCCGGGTCGCCGGGCCCTCCGCCGGGGCCCGCTCACCCGCCGCGATCGCGGTGATCCGCTCCGGCAGTTCCCGGTTGGCCATGGTGAGCGCGGCCACCCGCAACCGGCGCAACCGGCGGCTGGTGCGGACCGCCAGCAGCACGGCGGTGACGAGCGAGCCGAGCGCGACTGTGCTCGTCGCCCCGGCGGTGAGCACCGCACGCAGCCGGGCCGCCCCGGCCAGGTCAGCCGCGTCCCGGTCCAGCCCGTCGGTCAGGTCCCGGCCGAGCAGGTTGTACCGGCGGATCGCGCCGCTCTGCGCCACGTACCAGGCGTCACCGTCGGTCTTCACCGTGCCCGGCGCGCCGTCGGAGTCGAGCACGGCGTCACGTATCCGGCGGGCAGTGGTCACGTCGGTGCCGTCGACCAGCCGGTACCAGGCCCTGTTCGCCGGTGCGGAGGCGATCCGCAGGAACTCGGCCTGCCGCTGCTCCCGGGCACCCCGCAGCCGGCCCAGCCGGGCCAGTTCGCCACTCTGCAGTCCACCCCGGACGAACACCGCCCGCAGCAGGTCGCGCTCCAGGGCGGACAGGTGCTCCTGGGCGGCCACCGCGGCCACCTCGCGCGCCTGGTTGGCCAGCTCGGCGTCGCGGAGCTGGCTCGGCAGCGCGTCCGCGACCGCGAGCAGCGACTCCACCAGCGACACGTACGCCGGGTCGCCGCGCTCACCGGCCAGCGCCAGGTCCCGGGTCGGCGCGAGCTGCTCCAGGCGCCCCCGCGCGTCGTCCAGCACCCCGGCCAGATTCGGCGCGGCCCGGCGCGCGTCACCCTGCGCCGAGCGGTAGCGGTCCACCGCCGTGTCCACCCGGCGGCGCTGCGCGTCCACGAGCGGGCGGCCGGACGTACCGCCGCGCTGGCGCAACGCGGCCGTCTCGCCCAGTTCGCGCTCCAGCTCGTGCACCAGCCGTACGGTGGCGGTGGCGGTGCCGGCCAGCACGCGGGCCCGGTCGGCGTCGGCGGACGCGTCGAGCGCGGCGTCGGTCTGCGCCGCCCCCAGCACGACCAGGCCGGCGGTGGCCACCAGGATCGGCGCCAGCAGTTGGACGCGGACCGAGCGGAGGCGTCCGGTGCGGTCCGCGGAGCGGTGATGCCGGCGTACGCGGGCCGGGTGGGGCAGCGGCACGGGGGTCTCCGGGTCGGGTCGGTGGGCCGGGCCCGGACGCGCGTCCGGGCCCGGCCCGTTCGGGTCAGCTCGCGCCGAGGTCGCTCAGCGCCCGCTCCGCGCCCCGGTGCAGCGGCACCGGATCGGTCTTGCGGGCGTTGCCCAGCTCGATGCCCTTCGCCGCCGGGTTCGCCTGGGCCAGGGCATCCTTCTTGTCAAAGACCGTCCGGGTGATCGCGCATGCCACGTCGGCGTCGAGGTTGTCCCGCACCAGCAGCACGTTCGGCACCACGATGGTGGGCACGTCGGCCGGGGTCCGGTAGACGTCCTTGCCGATGGTGCCCGCCTGGTACGCCGGGTTCAGCTCGGCCATCTTCGGCAGCAGCGGGCTGATGTCGACGAACTTCACCTTGTCGCCGGACGTGGTGAACAGGTCGGTGACCCCGCCGGTCGGCACGCCGCCGGACCAGAAGAAGCCGTCGATGCTGCCGTCCTTCATGCCGTCGACGGTCTTGGTGAGGTCCAGCCGCTGCGCCTGGATGTCCTTGGCCGGGTCCAGCCCGGCGGCGGTGAGCAGCCGGTTGGCGATGACCTCGGTACCGGACTTGGGCGAGCCGGTGGAGATCTTCTTGCCCTTCATGTCGGCCACCGACGTGATCCCCGCGTCGGCGCGGACCACCACCTGCGTGTAGTTGTCGTAGATCCGGGCCAGCGCCTTGACCGGCTGCGGCGCGGTGAAGCTCCCCTTGCCCTGCACCGCGTTGACAGCGGTGTCGAACAGCGAGAACGCCACGTCGTACTGGCCGGCGACGAGCTGCTCCACGTTCTGCACCGAGGCGCCGGTCTCGGCGGCCGTCCCGGTGAGCTTCCCGTCGGTGGTCTTGCTCAGCTCACCGGCGAGCGCGTTGCCGACCACGTAGTAGACGCCCGTGGCGTTGCCGGTGGCGATGCCGACCCGGGTGTCCTTGGTGACCTTGCAGCTGACCTCGCGGGCGGCGTCGTCCTTCGCCGCGCCGTCCTGACGGCCCCCGCAGCCGGCGGCACCGGCGGCGACCAGGACGAGTGCCCCGACACCCGCCACTATCCTCGCGTCGATCCGTCCCACTCTCTCTCCTCCCCAAGGTCCACGGATTCTTCGACCGCCGGGCGGCCGGCGTGCCCGGCGGCGCCACGTCGGACGTACACGCCCGCGACCGCGAGCGCGGCGAGCGCCGCGCCGATCGCCATGGGCAGCGGTTCCAGCCAGAGCAGCACCAGCCCGGCGATCGCGCCGACGATCCGCTCCGGCACGCCGGCCGGGCCCACACCCGGCAGCCAGCCGCCGGCCGCGACCGCCAGCACTGCCACGCCCAGCGCCGACACCAGGGCGGCCGTGACGATCCGCCCGGGCCCGCCGATGCCGAGCAGCCCGAGACCGGTCGGCGTGATCACGAAGGCCAGCGGGATCAGGTACGCCGGCAGCGCGTACCGCAGGGTCTGCCACATGGTCGGCACCAGCCGGCCGCCGGTGACGGCGGCGGCGGCGACCGCGGCCAGCGCGGTCGGCGGCGAGACCTCGGACAGCACCGCGAAGTAGAAGACGAACATGGCCGCGGCGGGCGCCTCGACCCCCAGGTTGAGCAGCGCCGGGCCGATGATCACCCAGCCGATGACGAACGAGGCGGTGACCGGCACCGCGAGACCGAGCAGGCTCAGCGCGACGGCGGCGAGCACCGCGGTCAGCGCCAGCACCACGGCCGGCTCCGAGCTGACCGCCTGCGCGCCGTCGATCAGCAGCGCGGCGGCCTGCGGCCCGAGACCGGTCTTCGTGGTGGTGGCGGTGATGATGCCGGCCGCGGCGCAGACGGCGCTCACCGCGAGCACCCCGCGTACGCCGTCGCGCAGCGCCGCCACCAGCCGGGCCGGCGTGAGGCGGTGCCGGCGGTCCAGGAAGGACAGCACGGCCGCGATCGCGGTGGCGATGACCACCGCGCGCATCGCCGACGCGCCGAGCGCCAGCACCACGATGATCACGAAGAGCGAGAGGAAGTGGTAGCCGAAGCGGGCCAGCAGCCGCCACGCCGAGCCGGTGTCGATGACCACCGGCCGCACGCCGGAGCGCCGGGCGTCGATCTCGACGGAGAGCAGGATGCCCAGGTAGTAGAGGATCGTCGGCACCGTGGCCCAGCCGAGCACCTGGAGGTACGACACGCCCAGGTACTCGGCGATGATGAACGCGGCGGCGCCGAGCGTCGGCGGCGACAGGATCGCCCCCACACCCGCGGCGGCGAGCATGCCGCCCGCCCGTTCGGCCGGGTAGCCGGCACGGCGCAGGATCGGCCAGGTCACCGCGCCGATGCTGACGGTGGTGGCGGCGCCGGAGCCGGAGACGGTGCCGAGCAGGAAACCCGAGGCGACGGCGGTGCGCCCGGCGGCCGTCCGGGAGCGGCGGAACGCGGCGGCGGACAGCTCCACGAAGAACCGGCCCGCGCCGGACAGGTCGAGCACCGCGCCGTAGATCGTGAACAGCACGATGTACGAGGCGGCCACGTCCAGCGGGGTGCCGTAGAAGCCGCTGTCGGAGTTGTAGAACGCGTCGACGAGCTGCCCGAAGTCGAGCCCCGCGTGCGCCACCGGCCAGGCCTGCGGCAGCAGCCCGCCGTAGTAGCCGTACCCCAGGAACAGCACGCAGACCGCCGGCAGGATCCACCCGGTGGTGCGCCGGCAGGCCTCCAGCAGCAGGAGCAGCAGCCCGGTGCCGAACGCCACGTCCAGCGGATCCAGCAGGCCCTGCCGGTCGAGGAAGGCGTCGTACCCGCCGCCACCGGCGCCGATCGTGACCGGCAGCACCGGGTAGAGGCAGACCACGAGCGCCGCGAGGGCCAGCAGCCAGTCCACCGGCGTGGGCCCGCGCCGGTGGTCCGCGTCGGCCGCCGTGCGCCGCAGCCGCACCCCCGAGGGGTACGCGAGGAACACCACCGGCAGTACGCCGGCCAGGAAGAAGATCAGGTAGTACTTGCTGCCCTGGGCCAGCGGGAAGAACACCTGCCAGAGCGTCAGCAGCCCGACCGCGACGGTGATGCCGGTGAAGAGGACACCGACCGGTCCGGAGAGCACCCGTCCCGGCTTCTCCTCCTCGAACCGGGCGGCCAGTTCGCGGGCGTCCTGGTGGGCCTGTTCCGGGGTCGGCTCCCTGTGGCTCCCGGTCTCGCCCGAAGCGTGGGTCTCGCTGTCGTCCGGGGTCCGGGCCCCGCCCCGGGTGCGTTGCTCGTCCGGAGTGTGGCGTTCGTCTGCCGGGTGGTGGTCGGCTCGGCTGTGGTGGAGCGTCTCGCCCGGCCCGTCGTCGGCCCACTCGGGTCCGCCGACGCTTCCCTCGTCCGGCGGCAGCGACACCACCTCGGCGTCCACGTCGGACCCCGGTCGTCCGCCGGACGGCGGCCGGGGTTTGGGGGGATTCGCGTCGGAGGGGCGAACGGGCGGCACGAGGGGGCACGATACGCGAATAGCGCGCAGGTTGGGAACATTGCCGATCGTGATTGCAATGAGTGACGGATTGGAGGTTCGCTCACTCGTGTCACATATTTCTTGAAACTGTTTCGCGATGTCGGGAGGCGGTCTCGCTCGGCTCTCTCACGATATCGCTTACAACGATGAAGATGGGTGCGCCCGGGATGCTTGTCGTCACGCAACGTGTCCATTGAGGCGGGTGTGTCTTCCGTGGCGGCTCGCGCGCGCGGTGCTCGTCGCACCGGCTCGCGCCGGGTTGCGCGCGCTCGTACCGCCACGATCGTCCCGGGCGGGAAATGTCCGGGGAGCGTGTCCGCCGTCTCGCATTTCCACGGTCGACGCCACTTCACCGAGGTGGTGGGATCGGAACACGCCCGCGTCGCCACTTCGGCGCGTCGCCTATTGGCCACGCCTCGCTCGCGCGCCTGCCCCCGGACGGTCGGTGGTCGATTACTTGATGAGTGGAACACCATGGGTGCCTCCGGCCCTGTTTGACACCCATGGAGTTCCACTCGTCGTGACGGTCGTCGAGATGTCGGCGATCGGCGGTCCCGGCGAACGACGGCTCGCCGAGTGCTCGGGCGGGAGCGCGGTAGTGCGCCGACGGGAGCGTTGCCCTCGCCTCCTTTGCTCTGCATCCATCGGCGCACCTGGTTACGGAGCGTGTCTGTCGCGCGCGTGGCTGCAGAGCAAAGGCGGCGAGGGGTGGAAGGTGCCGACGGAGAGGGTGGCGGCAGAGCGCGGGCAGTGGAGCGCGGGCAGCGGCGACACCGGTGAGTGCGGGCGGAAGGCGACGGCAGGGCGTGGGCGGGAACCGGCCGGCGGCGGCCGGGTGGTCGGTTTGCGGGTGCGGTGGTTATCGCTGCCCTCGTCAGGGCATGTCGTGCGGGACGACATGACGACGAGGAGGTGCCATGGCCGCCCGCGACGACGCCCACGACGTCCACGACGACACCCGCGACGACGCCCTCGCTGCGCGCGACGACGTCCCCGCTGGGCAGGACCGGCCCGGCGGGCGGAAGCGCACCGGGCCGGTGGGGCCGGACGACGGGCCGGACAGCCCGGCCGACCTGTCGGCCACCGGCTGGATGGCGACCCTCAAGCGGACCGTCCGGGAGTTCCAGGACGACAGCCTGACCGACTGGGCCGCCGCGCTCACCTACTACGGGGTGCTCTCCATCTTCCCGGGCGTACTGGTGCTGATCTCGCTGCTCGGCCTGCTCGGCGACCGGGCCACCGAGGGGGTGCGGGACACCGTCGGGCAGGCGGTGCCGGAGGAGAACATCCGCCGCATCATCGAGAGCGCGATCGACCAGGCCGGCCAGTCCGGCGGGCTGGCGAGCATCGCGGCGATCGTCGGTCTGGTGGCGGCGTTCTGGTCGGCCTCCGGCTACGTCGCCGCGTTCATGCGCGCCTCCAACAGCATCTACGACGTGCCGGAGGGACGGCCGATCTGGAAGACGCTGCCGGTACGCCTCGGCGTGACCGCAGTGATCGGCGTGATGCTGCTGATCAGCGCCGTGATCGTGGTGTTCACCGGTGGGCTGGCCGAGCAGGCCGGAAACGCGATCGGGCTCGGCGAGACCGCCGTGACGGTGTGGAACATCGCCAAGTGGCCGGTGCTGCTGGTGCTGGTGAGCCTGATGTTCGCGATCCTCTACTGGGCCTCGCCGAACGCCCGGCACGGCGGTTTCCGCTGGGTCAGCCCCGGTGGCGTGCTCGCGGTGGTGCTCTGGCTGGTGGTGTCCGGCCTGTTCGCGCTCTACGTCAGCAACTTCGGCTCGTACAACAAGACGTACGGCGCGGTGGCCGGCGTGATCATCTTCCTGGTGTGGCTGTGGCTGAGCAACGTCGCCATCCTGTTGGGCGCGGAGTTCGACGCCGAGCTGGAGCGCAGCCGCGCCATCGCCGCCGGGCACCCGGCCGACGAGGAGCCCTACGTCGAGCTGCGCGACGACCGCAAGCTGCGCAAGAAGGGCCGCGCGCCCTCCCGCTGACCCGGGAACGCGTCCGATCCCGAGAAACGCACCGAGAACGCGCCGCCCCGCCCGGAAGAACCCCGGGCAGGGCGGCGCGTTTTCATGATCCGCAACTCGCTTTTGTTCGTATGGACAAAAGTTTGCATCAGACGTGCCGAAGCTATGGACATGCGGCCCGGAAGGCTCCTACTGTGTCGGACACAACACACATCGCCGTCGTCGATGTGACGGACTTCCGATGCGGAGGTGACTGCCGGTGCGGACGGTCGACCCCCTGCACGTACGGCTTCTGCGGCTGCTCCGGGACGAGGGCGCGGTGTCCCGCGCCGAACTCGGCGACCGGCTCCAGATGCCCCGCCCGCGCCTGCTCGCCGAGCTGGAACGCCTCGTCTCCCTCGGGTACGTCGCCGAGGCCGGGCTCGCCGCCTCCCGTGGCGGCCGGCGTTCCACACTCGTCGAGCTGAGCCCGCACCTGCGGTTCGCCGCCGTCGACCTGGGCGCCAGCTCGATCGACGTGGAGGTGGTCAACGGCAGGCTGGAGACGGTGGCCGCCTACACCGAGGTCGCCGACATCCGCTCCGGCCCGAAGGTGACGCTCCAGCGGGTGAACGAGCTGCTGCACAAGGCCAAGGTGGACGGCGCGTACGAGCGGCTCGACGCGGTGGGCATCGGCGTTCCGGGGCCGGTGAGCTTCCGCGACGGCGTGCCGGTCTCCCCGCCGATCATGCCGGGGTGGGACCGGTTCCCGGTCCGCGAGCTGCTCACCCGCGAGCACGGCTGCCCGGCCGTGGTCGACAACGACGTCAACATCATGGCGATCGGGGAGCGGCACGGCGGCGTGGCCCACTCCGTCGACGACTTCCTGTTCATCAAGATCGGCACCGGCATCGGCTGCGGCATCTACCTGCACGGCGAGGTCTATCGCGGCACCGACGGCTGCGCCGGGGACATCGGCCACATCCAGGTCGACCCGAACGGTCCGATGTGCAGCTGCGGCAACGTCGGCTGCCTGGAGGCCGTGTTCAGCGGCGCCGCGCTGGCCCGGGAGGCGACAGTCGCGGCCCGCACCGAGGTGTCCCCGGCGCTGGCCGAGCGACTGGCGGCCCGGGGCGTGGTGACCGCGCTCGACGTGGCGCAGGGGGCGATCGAGGGGGACGTCACCTGCATCCAGCTCATCCGCGACGGCGGCCGGCGGGTCGGCAGCGTGCTGGCCGGACTGGTCAGCTTCACCAACCCCTCGATGATCGTCATCGGCGGCGGGCTCGCCCAGCTCGGCCACATCCTGCTCGCCGAGATCCGCAGCGTGGTCTACCGCCGCTCGCTGCCGCTGGCCACCGGCAACCTGCCGGTCGTCCTGTCCGAGCTGGGCCCGCGCGCCGGCGTCGCCGGCGCCGCCGTGCTGGCGAGTGACCTCGCGTTCGGGGAGGCAGCGTGAGCGCGAGGAGTGAGCCGGTCCTGCGAGCCCCGCAGTCGCGAACGAGGGCGGGCTCGGCGAGCGCGAGGAGTGAGCCGGTCCTGCGAGCCCCGCAGTCGCGAACGAAGGGCGGTGCAGCGTGAGCGAGATGGGAGAACCACTGGTCGAGGCGCCCGCCGACGCCGTCGCGGGCGAGGTGGTCCTGCGCCTCACCGACGTGGTCAAGACGTTCCCGGGGGTACGCGCGCTCGACGGCGTGCAACTGGAGGTGCGGGCCGGCGAGGTGCACTGCCTGTTGGGGCAGAACGGCGCCGGCAAGTCCACGCTCATCAAGGTGCTGGCCGGGGTGCACCGGCCGGACTCCGGCGAGGTCGTCTGGCGGGGCGAGGCGGCGTCGTTCGCCGATCCGCAGGCCGCCATGCGCGCCGGCATCGCCACCATCTACCAGGAACTCGACCTGGTCGACGACCTGTCGGTGGCGGAGAACGCGTTCCTCGGCCACGAGCCGCGCCGGTTCGGCTTCGTCCGGCGCGGGCACATGGCCCGGCGTACGCGGCAGATCCTGGCCCGGCTCGGCCACCCGGAGATCCCGCCGGGACGGCTGGTGCGGCACCTGCCCGCGGCTGGCAAGCAGATCGTCAGCATGGCCCGGGCGCTGTCCCACGAGGCCCGGCTGATCATCATGGACGAGCCGAGCGCGGTGCTGGCCCACGACGAGGTGGCGAACCTGTTCCGGATCATCCGGGAACTCACCGCGCAGGGCATCGCGGTCATCTACATCTCACACCGGCTGGAGGAGATCCGCGAGATCGGCGACCGGGTCACCGTACTCAAGGACGGCCGGACCACGGCGGCGAGCCTGCCGGCCCGCGAGACGCCGACCCGCGACCTGGTCGCCCGGATGACCGGGCGGACCATCGAGTACGTCTTCCCGCAGCGCCCGGCCGACCACGGGGGTGGCGCGGAACTGCTGCGGGTGGATGGGCTGACCCGGCACGGCGAGTTCGCCGACGTCTCGCTCGGGGTCCGGGCGGGGGAGATCGTCGGCATCGCCGGGCTGGTCGGTTCCGGCCGCTCGGAGCTGCTGGAGACCATCTTCGGCGCGCGCCGGGCGCACGCCGGGACGGTCCGGGTGGACGGCCGCGCGTTGCGGCCCGGCAGTGTGGGCGCGGCGGTACGGGCCGGGATGGGCATGGCGCCGGAGGAGCGCAAGAGCCAGGCGCTGCTGCTGGGCGAGCCGATCTACCGCAACGTCACGCTCGCCACGTTCAGCCGGTACGCCCGCCTGGGCTTCACCGACGCCGGACGGGAACGCGCCGAGGCGGACCGGATCGCCGCGTCGCTGGAGCTGCGGCCCCGGGACGTACGGCGGCCGGTGCGCACGCTGTCCGGCGGCAACCAGCAGAAGGTGGTGGTCGGCCGGTGGCTGCTCGGGGACACCCGGCTGCTGCTGCTCGACGAGCCGACCCGGGGCGTGGACGTGGGCGCCCGCGCCGAGCTGTACCAGGTGATCCGCGATCTGGCCGCCCGTGGCGTCGGGGTGCTGCTGGTCTCCAGCGAGGTGCCCGAGGTGCTGGGCCTGGCCGACCGGGTGCTGGTGATGCGGGAGGGCCGGGTGGTCCGCGAGGCCCCGGCCGGCGAACTGGACGAGAACACCGTGCTCGACCTCGTCATGGCGGGGTCCCTCATGGAAGGCGCACCGGCATGAGCGAGCGACAGCGAGCGAATCATCGACACAGCGCCGGAGAGTCTCGTGCCGGCGCCGCGCGAAGCGGGGCGGCGGCATGAGCGACGTAACCGAATCCGCCCTGCCCGCGCAGTCGCCGCCGGTGGAGCGGGCGGAGACCGCCAAGGTCGGCGCGCCGGCGAAGCTCTCCTGGTGGCGCGGCGACAGCGGGGAGGGCGTCAAGCGCAACCTCGGCCTGCTCGCCACGCTGGTCGTGCTCGTGGTCATCGGCATCCTGACCCGCCCCGACCTCTACGGTGACCCGAACTGGGTGTGGGGCAACACGCTCACCATCCTCAAGCTCGCCTCGGTGGTCGGCGTGGTCACCGTCGGCATGACCTTCGTGATCATCGGCGGTGGCATCGACCTGTCGGTCGGCGCGATCGTCGCGCTCGCCGGGGTCTGGTGCACCACTGTCGCCACGCAGAGCTACGGCGCGGGCGGCATGATCTTCACGGCGCTCACCGTCGGGCTCGCCGTCGGCGTGGTGAACGGGCTGCTCGTCTCGTACGGCCGGCTGGTGCCGTTCATCGCCACGCTCGCCATGCTCGTCGCCGCCCGAGGTTTGGCGGCGGAGATCTCCGACAAGCAGACCCAGGTGTCGGGCAACACGTTCATCAACGGCATCGCCAGCACGAACGTGCTCGGCATCCCGCTGCTGGTCTACATCCTGGTGGCGGTGGTGGCGGCCGGCTGGGTGCTGTTGAACCGGACCACGTTCGGCCGCCGTACGGTGGCGGTCGGCGGCAACCCGGAGGCGGCCCGGCTGGCCGGCATCAACGTCCGCCGGCACACCGTGATGCTCTACGCGCTGTCCGGTCTGTGCTGCGGCATCGCCGCGGTCATGCTGACCGCGCAGGCCACCTCCGCGCAGGCGGCGATGGCCAACCTCTACGAGCTGGACGCGATCGCCGCCGCGATCATCGGCGGCACGCTGCTCAGCGGCGGGCGGGGCACGATCATCGGCTCCCTGCTCGGGGTGATCATCTTCTCCACGATCACCAACCTGTTCGCCATCAACAACCTCTCCGCCGAGGCCCAGAACATGGTCAAGGGCGGCATCATCGTCGCCGCCGTCCTGGTCCAGCAGGTGCAGTTCGGCAGCCTCACCCAGTTCCTAGCCCGCAACCGGGCCACCACCACCTGACCCCACCGCGCACATCCCGGCTGCCGTCGTACCGACTGCGGTCCGGCCCGCCACACCCGAAACCACCCCACCACCTCATCCCAGGAGGCGTCATGAGAACACCGCGCCATGACCTGTCCCGCCGCCGGCTGCTCTTCGGCGGGGCCGCCGTCTCCGCCGGGGTGCTGCTCGCCGGCTGCACCAGCAACGAGCAGAACCCGACCGAGGCGCAGACCAAGGCGGCCGGTTCCGGCGCCAACACCGAGCCGGGCAAGAAGGTGAGCATCGGCTTCTCCGCCCCCGCCGCCGACCACGGCTGGATCGCCGCCATCACCAACAACGCCAAGGCGCAGGCCGGGGCGTACCAGGACGTGGAGCTGAAGTCGGTCGAGGCCGGCGCGGACGCGGCGGCCCAGCGGGCGGCGCTGTCCACGCTGATCTCGCAGAAGCCCGACGTGATCGTGCTGCTGCCGCACGACGGCAAGGAACTCAACGCGTTCGGCCTGGAGGCGATGAAGGCCGGCATCCCGGTGGTCAACCTGGACCGGGCCTTCCCGGACGCGCGCGCCTACCGGCTGCAGATCAAGGGCGACAACTACGGCATGGGCGTGGCCGCCGCCACCTACATCGCCGAGCAGCTCAAGGCCAAGGGCGTGAGCAACCCGGTGATCGGCGAGATCCCCGGCATCGAGTCGCTGGAGCTGACCCAGGAACGGTCCAAGGGGTTCGCCGACACGCTCGCCTCGTACGGGTTCAAGGTCGCCAACCGGCGGCCGGCGGAGTTCACTGTCGACTCCGGGCAGCAGGCCGCCACCGGGCTGTTCCAGGCGCTGCCGAAGATCGACGCGGTCTGGAACCACGACGACGACCAGGGCATCGGCGTGCTCGCGGCGGTCAACCAGGCCAACCGCAAGGAATTCATCATGGTCGGCGGCGCCGGCTCCAAGAAGGCCATGGAGGACATCACCGCCGACAACACCGTCCTCAAGGCCACAGTCACCTACAGCCCCTCGATGGCCTCCTCGGCCATCTCCCTGGCCCGCCTGATCGGCCAGGGCAAGGGCATGTCCGACCTGGTCGAACTCCAGGTACCGAAGGAGATCGTGCTCGCCTCCGAGACGATCACCAAGGAGAACGCGAGCGACTACCTGAAGCTCGGGTTCTGACACACGGGGGGAGACCCACCTTGTCCAGTCACGACAGCATCCTGCGCGTCGGCATGGTCGGCTACGCGTTCATGGGCGCCGCGCACTCCCAGGCGTGGCGCACCGTGAACCGGGTGTTCGACCTGCCGGCGCGGGTGCGGATGGCGCTCGTCTGCGGCCGGGACGAACCGAAGGTGGCCGAGGCCGCCGACCGGCTCGGCTGGGACGGCTACACCACCGACTGGCGGCGGCTCGTCGAGTCCGACGAGATCGACGTGGTCGACATCTGCACGCCGGGGGACAGCCACCGCGAGATCGCACTCGCCGCGCTCGCCGCGGGCAAGCACGTGCTGTGCGAGAAGCCGCTCGCGAACAGCGTCGCCGAGGCCCGGGAGATGACCGAGGCCGCGGCCCGGGCCCGCGAGTCCGGGGTACGCGCGATGTGCGGCTTCAACTACCGGCGGGTGCCCGCTGTCGCCCTGATGCGGCAGTTGGTGGCCGACGGGCGGATCGGCGAGATCCGGCACGTCCGGGCGACCTACCTCCAGGACTGGATCGTCGACCCGCAGTTCCCGCTGGTGTGGCGGTTGCAGAAGGACAGGGCGGGCTCCGGCGCGCTCGGTGACATCGGCGCGCACATCATCGACCTGACCCAGTACGTCACGGGTCAGCTCGTCAGCGGCGTCAGCGCGCTCACCGAGACGTTCGTGCGGCAGCGGCCGCTCGTCGCCGGGTCGAGCGGCCTCGCCGCGCAGGCCGACGGCAACGGCAGCGCGACGGGTCAGGTGACTGTGGACGACGCGGCGGTGTTCGTGGCCAGGCTCGACGGGGGAGCGCTGGCCACGTACGAGGCGACCCGGTTCGCCACCGGCCGCAAGAACGCCCTGCGGGTCGAGATCAACGGCTCGCGCGGCAGCGTCGTGTTCGACCTGGAACGCCTCAACGAACTGGAGTTCCTGGACGCCACCCGGCCCGCCGCCGAGCAGGGCTTCAGCCGGATCCTGGTGACCGAGCCGGACCACCCGTACCTGGGTGCGTGGTGGCCGCCCGGCCACATCATCGGCTACGAGCACTCCTTCACCCACCAGGCGCGCGACTTCGTCGAGGCGGTCGCCACCGGCGCCGACCCGGCACCGTCGTTCGCCGACGCGCTTCAGGTCCAGCTCGTGCTCGACGCGGTGACCCGCTCGGCCGAACGGGCCGCCTGGACGGAGGTGGAGCCCGCTCTGGCCGAAGCTTCCGCCTGACCCGAGGCGGCCCCTGCGGGGTCCGCCGACACTCACCGGCGCCGGCCGGCGAGGGCCCGCCGCGGTTGCGCCCCGCGGCGGGGACGAGGCCGGCTCCGGGGAGCGTGCCGCCGGTGTCCGCCGGCACGACCAGTACGGCCCTCCGGTGCGGCCGGACCGGGATTCCCCGGCCGCACCGGCGGACCGGCCTTACCTGGGGAGGTAGCGCGAATGCGTACGGGTGTCTGGCTGGTGGGTGCGCGCGGCTCGGTCGCCACCACCGCCGTGGTCGGCGGGCTGGCCCTGCGGGCCGGGCTCACCGCGCCGACCGGCTGCGTGACCGAGCTGCCCGACCTGCGCGGGCCTGCCCTGCCGGGCTTCGCCGATCTCGTCTTCGGCGGCCACGACGTGGTCGCCACCCCGCTCACCAAACGCGCCGAGGCGCTGGCCGCCGCCGGGGTGCTGCCCGCCCGGCTGGCCGACGCGGTGGCACCGGACCTGGCCGCCGTCGAGGCGGCCCTGCGTCCCGCACCGACCGAGGGCGACCAGGGCGAGCGGATCGCCACTGTGGTCCGTGACCTGACCGGGTTCCGGGACCGGCACGGGCTGGACCGGGTGGTGGTGGTCAACGTCGCCGCCACCGAGCCGGCGCCCGTCCCGCACCCGGTCCACCACGACCTGGCCGCGCTGCGGGACGCGCTGACCGGCCCGGCCGACGTGCTGCCGCCCAGCTCCGGATACGCGTACGCGGCGTTCACCGCAGGCTGCCCGTACGTGGACTTCACCCCGTCGACCGGTGCCCGGCTGCCCGCCCTGGCCGCGCTCGCCGCCGAACACGCGCTGCCGTACGCCGGGCACGACGGCAAGACCGGCGAGACACTGCTCAAGTCGGTGCTCGCGCCGATGTTCGCGATGCGGCACCTGGCCGTGCGCTCCTGGTCCGGCACGAACCTGCTCGGCGGCGGCGACGGCGCCACGCTCGCCGACCCGGCCGCCAACGCCGCGAAGGTGGGCAGCAAGCAGCGGGTGCTCGCCGAGACGCTCGGCTACCTGCCGCAGGGCCACACCCGGATCGAGTACGTCGAGGAACTGGGCGACTTCAAGACGGCCTGGGACCTGGTCACGTTCGCCGGTTTCCTGGGCACCGGGATGCGGATGGAGTTCACCTGGCACGGCTGCGACTCCGCGCTGGCCGCGCCGCTCGTGCTGGACCTGGCCCGGCTCACCGCCGCCGCGCACGCCGCCGGCCGCCACGGCCCGCTGACCGAGCTGGCGTTCTTCTTCAAGGATCCGCTCGGCGTGACCGGCCACGCGCTCGGCGACCAGTGGACGGTGCTGCGGGACTTCGTCGCCGGCCTGCACGCCCGGGTGACGCCGTGACCCGCCTGGCCGACCTGGCCGAGCTGGTCCGGGCGCCCGCCGCGCTCTCCGTACCGGGGGATGTGCTCTCCGGCGCGGCGGCCGCCGGTGCGCTCGGCCCGCGCACACCGGCCCTGGCCGGCGCGTCGGTGCTGCTCTACTGGGCCGGAATGGCCGCCAACGACTGGGCCGACCGGCGGCTGGACGCGGTCGAGCGGCCGGAGCGGCCGATCCCGTCCGGCCGGGTGCGCCCGTCCGTCGCACTCGGCGTCGCGTCCGGCCTGACCGCCGCCGGGCTCGCCGTCGCCACCGCCGCCGGGGGCCGCCGCGCGGCAGCGGTCGCGCTCCCACTCGCCGCGACGATCTGGGGGTACGACCTACGGGCGAAGAACACCGCGGCCGGCCCGGCGGTGATGGCCGCGTGCCGAGGGCTGGACGTGCTGCTCGGCGCGTCCGGCGGGCGGGTGGTCCGCGCGCTGCCGGCCGCGCTCACCGTCGCGGCGCACACCTGGACCGTGACCGCGCTGTCCCGCCGCGAGGTCACCGGCGCGGACCGGCGTCTGCCCGGCCTCACACTGGCCGGCACCGCCCTGATCGCGCTCGCCACCCCGGCCCGGCCCACGCCACCCGCCACCGGCCGCAGCGGTTCCAGCCGCGCCGCCCGGCTCGGTGACCTCGTGCCGGCGGTCCTCGCGGCCGGATACGCCACCCGCTACGGCCGGGCCCAGGCGCGGGTGCTCGCCGACCCGTCACCGGCCCGGGTCCGCGCCGCCGTGGGCGCCGGGATCACCGGGCTGCCCGCGTTGCAGGGCGCGCTGACCGCCCGCGCCGGGGCCCGGATGCTCGGCCTCGCCGTGGCCGGCGCCGCCCCGCTCGGCCGCCGCCTGGCCCGACTGATCTCACCGACATGACCGCCGCGCCCACCCGGACCGCCGCCGGCCCACTGTCCGGACCGGGCGCGCTGCGCTTCGGGTACGGCACCAACGGCTTCGCCAACCACCGGCTCGGCGACGCGCTGGCGGTGATCGCCGACCTCGGGTACGTGGGCGTCGCGCTCACCCTCGACCACGACCACCTGGACCCGTTCGCTCCCGGCCTGGCCCGCCGGGTCGCCGCCGTACGCCGCCGGCTGGACGCGCTCGGGCTCGCAGTGGTGGTCGAGACCGGCGCCCGGTACCTGCTCGACCCGAGGCACAAGCACGCGCCGACGCTGCTGCACGACGACCCGGCACGGCGGGTGGAGTTCCTGCGCCGGGCCGTCCGGATCGGCGCCGACCTGGGCGCGGAGGCGGTCTCCTTCTGGGCCGGCGTACGCCCGCCCGGCGTACCACCCGACGTCGCGGCCGACCGCCTGGTCGCGGGCTGCGCGACGGTGTGCGCCGAGGCGGCGGAGGCGGGCGTGCCGCTGGGCTTCGAGCCGGAGCCGGGCATGCTCGTCGAGGACGTCGCCGGGTGGTGGCGGCTGCGCGAGGCGCTCGGCGCGCCGCCCGGCTTCGGCATCACGCTCGACATCGGCCACTGCCGCTGCCTGGAGCCGCTGCCGGTGCCGCAGTGCGTGACCGAGGTCGCCGAGCACCTGGTCAACGTGCAGATCGACGACATGCGCCGGGGTGTGCACGAGCACCTGGAGTTCGGCACCGGCGAGATCGACTTCCCGCCGGTGCTGCGTGCCCTGGCCGACGCCGGCTACCGCGGGCTGGTGGCGGTGGAGCTGCCCCGGCACTCGCACGCGGCCCCGGCCGTCGCCGCCCGCTCACTGGACTTCCTGCGCACCGCCGCCTCGCGCGGCGAGGGGCGGTGACCCACCACCTTCCACCCGGCAGAGGGGAGACGGCATGACACCCGACCGACTGCGCGCCGCGCTTCGGGGCGTACCCGATCCGCAGTGGCTGGACGCGGCGCTGCGCCGCGTCGCGACCGAACCCACGGCCGTCGAGCGGTTCTTCGCCGCCGCCGCCCGGCGGTGCGGTCGCGGGCCGCTGCCCGACCTGCCCGGCTGGACGGCCGACGACGCGGCGCGGGCGCTGCTGCTGACCGCGCTGCCGAACGGCCACGCCGTCGCCGCCGAGACCCTGTACCGGCAGGGCGACGCCGCCGAGAGACGTGCGGTGCTGCGCGCGCTGCCGCTGCTGCCGATCGGCGCGGAGTGCGTGCCGCTGCTGCACGACGCGATCCGCACCAACGACACCCGGCTGGTCGCCGGCGCGCTCGGCCCGTACGCCCGGCACCTGGAGCAGGCGACCTGGCGGCAGGCGGTGCTCAAGTGCGTGTTCACCGGCGTGCCGCTGGCGGTGGTCGACGGCCTGGCCGACCGCGCCGACGGCGAGCTGGCCCGGATGCTCGCCGCGTTCGCCGCCGAACGGCACGCCGCCGGCCGCGACATGCCCGCCGACGCGACCGACCTGCTGCGCCGGCTGACCATCCCCACCACGGAGGCGTGACATGCGCATCTTCGACCCGCACATCCACATGACGTCCCGCACCACGGACGACTACGAGCGGATGGCCGCCGCCGGGGTCCGCGCGGTGGTCGAGCCGGCGTTCTGGCTGGGCCAGCCGCGCACCAGCGTGGACAGCTTCGTGGACTACTTCGACTCGCTGATCGGGTGGGAGCCGTTCCGGGCCGGCCAGTTCGGCATCCGGCACCACGCCACTGTGGCGCTGAACCCGAAGGAGGCGAACGACCCGCGCTGCCGGCCGGTGCTCGACCTGCTGCCCCGCTACCTGGACAAGGACGGCGTGGTGGCGGTCGGCGAGATCGGCTACGACGCGATGACGCCGGCCGAGGACGCCGCGCTGGCCGGGCAGCTCGCCCTGGCCGTCGCGCACGACCTGCCCGCGCTGGTGCACACGCCGCACCGGGACAAGGCGCGCGGCGTCGAGCGGACGCTCGCGGTGGTCGCCGAGTCGGGCATCCCGCCCGGGCGGGTGCTGGTCGACCACCTCAACGAGGTGACAGTGGAGCTGGTCCGGGACACCGGCTGCTGGCTGGGCTTCTCCATCTATCCGGAGACGAAGATGTCGCCGCCGCGCATGGTGGAGCTGCTGAAGCGGTACGGCACCGAGCGGATGCTGGTGAACTCGGCCGCCGACTGGGGCCGGTCGGACCCGCTGCTGACCCGGGCCACCGGGGAGGCGATGCTGCTGGCCGGGTTCGACGCCGACGACGTGGACCGGGTGCTGTGGCGCAACCCGGTGGAGTTCTACGGCCAGTCCGGCCGGCTCGACCTGACCGACCTGGAGGCGAGCGACCCCACCTTCGCCGGCAACTCGATCGTGCGCGGGGTGCAGTGATGCGGCTGCGTCACGCCGACGGCACGACCGTCCACCTCGGCTACTGCACGAACGTGCACCCGGCCGAGGACCTGCCGGGCGTCGTCGCGCAGCTCGACACGTACGCGGTCGCGGTGCGCCGGACGCTCGGCGCCGACCGGCTCGGGCTCGGCCTCTGGCTGGCCGCGCCGGTGGCCGCCGCGCTCGCCGCCGACCCGGCGGCCCGCCGGCGGCTGCGCCACGAGCTGACCGTACGCGGGCTGGAGGTGGTCACGCTCAACGGCTTCCCGTACGCCGCGTTCCAGGCCCCGGTGGTCAAGGGCGCGGTGTACCACCCGGACTGGACCACGCCGCAGCGGTCGGCGTACACGCTGGACCTGGCCCGGGTGCTCGCGGATCTGCTGCCCGACGACGCCGTACAAGGCTCGATCTCGACGCTGCCGCTGGCCTGGCGCAGCCCGTGGGATTCCGGGCGGGCCGCCACCGCCCGGCGCCGGCTGGACGCGCTGGCCGAGGGGCTGGCCGCCGTGCAGCGGGACACCGGCCGGGTGATCCGGGTCGGCTTCGAACCGGAACCGGGCTGTCTGGTGGAGTCGACGGGACAAGCACGCGAGGTATTCTCAGACATGGATACCGACCGGCTCGGGATCTGCCTGGATCTCGCGCACCTGGCGTGTGCCTGGGAGCGGCCGGCGGATGCCCTGGCCGGGCTGCGTGCCGCCGGGCTGCCGGTGGTCAAGGTCCAGGTGTCGGCCGCGATCGAGGCGCCCGACCCGGCCGGGGCGAGCGAGGCGCTGCGCCGGTTCGTCGAACCGAGGTTCCTGCACCAGACCCGGGCCGCCGGAGTGTGCGGCGCCGCCGATCCGGCCGATCCGGCGTACGCGGCCGACGACCTCGACGCCGCACTCGACGCGCGGCTGCCCGGGGCGTGGCGCGTGCACTACCACGTGCCGTTGCACGCCCCGCCCGAGCCGCCGCTGCGCTCCACGGTGCCGGTGCTGCGCGAGGCGCTCGCCGCGTTGTTCACCGGCCCGGTCGCCGGCTGCGACCACCTCGACGTCGAGACGTACACCTGGGGGGTGCTGCCGGAGGCGCGGCGGCCGCGCGGCGACGCGGAGCTGGCCGCCGGCATCGCCGCCGAGCTGGCGTTCGCCCGCGACGAGCTGACCGCGCTCGGCCTGGCCGACGGCGGCGGGGTGGGCGCTCCGGGTCCGCGGGCGGCGGAAGGCGTCCCCTCGTGATCCGGCGGCTGGTGGTGCTCGACGTGGTCGGGCTGACGCCGCGTCTGCTGGCGCACATGCCGCGGCTGCGCGCGGTGGCCGAGGCCGGGTTCGCCGCCGAGCTCGGCACCGTGCTGCCGGCGGTGACCTGCTCGGCGCAGTCCACCTTCCTCACCGGCGAGCTGCCCGCCGGGCACGGCGTGGTGGGCAACGGCTGGTACTTCCGCGACCTGGGCGAGGTGCTGCTGTGGCGGCAGCACAACGGGCTCGTCGGCGGCGAGAAGGTGTGGCAGGCGGCCCGCCGCGTCGAGCCGGGCTACCGGGTGGCGAACGTCTGCTGGTGGTACGCGATGGGCGCGGACGTGGACTGGACGGTCACGCCGCGCCCGGTCTACCACGCCGACGGCCGCAAGGAGCCGGACTGCTGGACCGACCCGCCCGAGCTGCGGGACACGCTCACCGACGCGCTCGGCACGTTCCCGCTGTTCAGCTACTGGGGTCCGGGCGCCGGGCTGCCGTCCTCGGCGTGGATCAGCCGGGCGGCGCAGCGGATCCTCGCCGACCACGCCCCCGACCTGACCCTCGTCTACCTGCCGCACCTGGACTACGACCTGCAACGCTTCGGCCCGTCCGACCCGCGAGCGGCGGCCGCGGCGGCCGAGCTGGACGCCGTGCTCGGTCCGCTGCTCGACGCCGCGCGCGAGCAGGGAGCCACCCTGGTGGCGTTGTCCGAGTACGGCATCACCGACGTGTCCCGCCCGGTGGACGTGAACCGGGTGCTGCGCGGCGAAGGGCTGTTGCGGGTCTACACCCAGGCCGGGATGGAATACCTCGACCCGTGGACGTCGCGGGCGTTCGCGGTGGCCGACCACCAGGTGGCGCACGTCTACGTCAGGGAACCGGCGGACGTGCCGGCCGTGGCGAAGCTCTGCGCCGCGCTGCCGGGCGTGGCCGAGGTGCTGGACGCCGCCGGGCAGGCCGGGTACGGCCTGGACCACCCGCGCTCGGGTGAGCTGGTGCTGGTGGCCGAGCCGGACGCCTGGTTCACGTACTACTACTGGCTCGACGACGCGCGGGCGCCCGACTTCGCCCGGCTGGTCGAGATCCACCGCAAGCCCGGCTACGACCCGGCCGAGCTGTTCTTCGACCCGGCCGCGCCGGGCGCGGCGAAGCGCCGGGCGGCGGTGGCGCTGGCCCGCAAGAAGCTCGGGCTGCGCTACCTCATGAACGTGGTGGGGCTGGACGCGGGCGCGCGGGCGGTGCGTGGTTCACACGGGCGCCTGCCCGCCGACCCGGCGGACGGCCCGGTGCTGCTCTGCTCCGACCGGGCCGCGATCCGGCCCCGGGTGGAGGCCACTGATGTGAAGGCGTTGCTGCTCGAAGTCGCCGGACTGGCCTGGGAGGCACCATGACCGTAACCGTCGCACCGACCGACCCGGCCCTGCTGCGGGGCCGCTTCGACGCCGCGCTCGCCGCGTTCCTGGACGCGAGAGAGCCGGGTCGGCCGGACGACGGTACGGGGGCCGTCCACACCGCTCTACGCTGGTTCGTCCTGGCCGGCGGCAAGCGGATGCGCCCACTGTTCTGCTACTGGGGCTGGCGGGGGTTCGGCGGCCCGGACGCCCCGGCGATCGTGGTCGCCGCGGCGTCGCTGGAGTTGTTCCACGCGTTCGCACTGATCCACGACGACATCGTGGACCGCAGCGACCGCCGCCGGGGCGCGCCGACGCTGCACCGGTTCTTCGCCGACCTGCACGCCCGCTGCGGCTGGCAGGGCGACTCGGCGGCGTACGGCCGGCAGGCGGCGGTGCTCTGCGGCGACCTGTGCGCCACCTGGTCGGCCGAGATGTTCCACGGGTGCGGGTTGCCGCCCGAGCGGCTGCGCCGGGGGCAGATGCTGCTGTCCCGGATGCGCTCGGAGGTGATCGCGGGGGAGTACCTGGACGTGGTCGGGGCGGCCGGGGACGGCACGGTGGCGAGCGCGCTCACCGTGGTACGGCTGAAGACGGCCCGCTACACGGTGACCCGTCCGGTGCAGATCGGCGCCGCGCTCGCCGGCGCCTCGCCGGAGGAGGTGGCCGCGCTGGCCGGGTTCGGCGACCCGCTCGGTGACGCGTTCCAGCTCCGCGACGACCTGCTCGGCGTCTTCGGCGACCCGTCCGTGACCGGCAAGTCCAACCTGGACGACCTGCGGGAGGGCAAGCCGACGGTGCTGCTGGCGCTGGCCCGGGCGTCCGCCTCCCCGGCCGGCGCGGCCCGGCTGGGGGAGCTGGTCGGTGATCCCGGCCTCGACCAGGCGGGCGCGGCCGAGGTGCGGGGCATCGTCGAGGAGTCCGGCGCCCGGGAGGCGGTCGAGCGGATGATCCGCACCCGGGCCGACGCCGCACTGGTCGCACTGGACGCGCTGCCGCTGGCGGAGCCGGCGCGACGGGTGCTGGCGGCGCTCGCGCAGCGGGCGGTCGACCGCCACGAATGACACCCACTTTTGTCGCTGAGCGGCGAAAGTCAAAGCCGATCGATCAGAAGCTATGGACAGGCTGATCGAAAGGTTTTAATGTCGTGCACAGCACAACGCTGTTTCGCCGAGGTGATCGCCCCGCACCAGATCGCCCCGCACCGCCCGCCTCGGCGAGGTGACCTCCGGTCCTGGCCGGAGGTCGCGGCCCGCCGACCTCCCGGCGGGCCGGCGCAGCATCCCCCTGCTCGGCATCCGGCGCGACGCGCGCCCGGTCCTGGCTGCGCGCGTCAGGAAGGGACAGCACAGCATGTCCAGCCACCCCCACCACCCCCGTGCCCGGCGACCGATCGCCGCTGCCGCAGCGCTGCTGCTCGCGGCCACCGCCGGCACCGTCACAGTGGCCGCGGCGTCCGTCCCGGCGTCCGCCCACCCGATCCCGGCGAGCGACTTCCAGCAGGTCGAACTCGCCCGCGGTGTCGCCGAGACCGGCGAACCGATGTCGCTCGCGGTGCTGCCCGACCGGTCGGTCCTGCACACCGCCCGCAACGGCACGCTGCGCCGCACCGACGCGGCCGGCGCCACCACGGTCGTCGGCACGCTGCCGGTCTACACCCACGACGAGGAGGGGCTCCAGGGCGTCGGCGTCGACCCCGGGTTCGCCTCCAACCGGCAAATCTACCTCTACTACGCCCCGCCGCTGTCCACCCCGGCCGGGGACGCCCCCGCCACCGGCAGCGACTTCTCCGCCTGGCAGGGCGTCAACCGGCTGTCCCGGTTCACGCTCAACGCCGACTTCACGCTCAACCAGGCCAGCAGGGTCGACGTGCTCGACGTACCGGCCGACCGGGGGCTGTGCTGCCACGTCGGCGGCGACATCGACTTCGACGCCGCCGGCAACCTCTACCTGTCCACCGGCGACGACACCAACCCGTTCGACTCCGCCGGCTACGCGCCGATCGACGAGCGCACCAACCGCAACCCCGGGTACGACGCGCAGCGCAGCGCCGGCAACACCAACGACCTGCGGGGCAAGATCCTGCGGATCAAGGTGAACGCCAACGGCACGTACTCGATCCCGGCCGGCAACCTCTTCGCGCCCGGCACCGCGCGGACCCGCCCGGAGATCTACGCGATGGGCTTCCGCAACCCGTTCCGGATCAGCGTCGACAAGGCCACCGGCGTCGTCTACGTGGGCGACTACGGGCCGGACGCCGGCACCACCACCGCCCGCGGCCCGTCCGGGCAGGTCGAGTTCAACCGGGTCACCGGGCCCGGCAACTACGGCTGGCCGTACTGCACCGGCACCAACACGGCCGCCGAGACGTACGCCGAGTGGGACTTCGCCACCGGCACCGCCGGCCCGAAGTTCAACTGCACCGGCGGGCCGACGAACAACTCGTTCCGCAACACCGGCCTGACCACGCTGCCTGCGGCGAAGCCGTCCTGGATCCGCTACGCCGGTGACGCCGGCAGCCCGCCCGAGTTCGGCGGCGGCTCCGAGTCGCCGATGGGCGGCCCGGTCTACCGGTACGACGCGGCGAACCCGTCCACCACGAAGTTCCCGCAGTCCTTCGACGGGCAGTTCTTCGCCACCGAGTTCGGCCGGGGCTGGATCAAGCCGATCCACGTCAACGCGGACGGCTCACCCGGCACCATCGACAGCTTCCCGTGGACCGGCAAGCAGGTGATGGACTCGGCGTTCGGCCCGGACGGCGCGTACTACGTGCTCGACTACGGCACCGGCTACTTCAACGGCGACGCCAACTCGGCGCTGTACCGATTCGACTACCTGGGCGGCGCCAACCGCGCCCCGGTGGCCCGCGCCGCCGCCGACCGGACCTCCGGCGCCGCGCCGCTCACCGTGGCGTTCTCCTCGGCCGGCTCGTCCGACCCGGAGGGCGGCGCGCTGACGTACGCTTGGACGTTCGGCGACGGCGGCACCTCCACCGCGGCGAACCCGTCGCACACCTACACCGCCAACGGCAGGTACACCGCCACGCTCACCGTCCGCGACCCGCAGGGCGCCACCGGCACCGCCAGCGTGACGGTCACGGTGGGCAACACCGCGCCGACGGTGGTGATCGAGACGCCCGGCAACGGCAAGCTGTTCTCCTTCGGCGACACGGTGCCGTTCCGGATCACCGTCACCGACCCGGAGGACGCCACGATCGACTGCACGAAGGTCAAGATGACCTACGTGCTCGGCCACGACCAGCACGGCCACCAGATCACCTCGGCGACCGGCTGCACCGGCTCGATCGCCGTACCCGTCGACGGTGAGCACGACGACGCGGCGAACATCTTCGCCGTCTTCGACGCCGAGTACACCGACTCCGGCGGCCTCACCACCCACACCCAGCACACGCTCCAGCCCCGGCACCGGCAGGCCGAGCACTTCAGGACGTCGTCCGGGATCAACACGTTCGACAAGGCCACCGCCGAGGGCGGCAAGACCGTCGGCGACATCCAGAACGGCGACTGGATCGCGTTCCAGCCGTACCTGCTGGCCGACGCCACCGGGTTCTCCGCCCGGGTCTCGTCCGCCGGGGCCGGCGGCACGCTTCAGGTGCGGGCCGGCTCGGCCACCGGCACCGTGCTCGGCTCGGCCACCGTCCCGGTCACCGGCGCCTGGGACACGTTCACCACAGTCACCGGCACGATCACCGGTCCGCCGGCCGGCACCACCACGCTCTACCTGACGTTCGCCGGCGGCACCGGGGCGCTCTACGACCTGGACGCGTTCACGCTCACCACGTCGGCCGTCCGCACCGGCCCGGTCAAGGGCCTGGCCGGAAAGTGCCTGGACGTCCGCAACGCCGCCACCGCCGACGGCACCCAGATCCAGCTCTACACCTGCAACGGCACGACGGCGCAGTCGTGGACCGTGACGCCGAACGCCACAGTGAAGGCGCTCGGCAAGTGCCTGGACGTGTCCGGCGGCGCCAGCGCGGACGGCACGAAGATCCAGCTCTACACGTGCAACGGCACCGGGGCGCAGAACTGGTCGGCGCAGGTCGACGGGACGCTGCGCAACCCGCAGTCGGGCAAGTGCCTGGACGTGTCCGGCAACAACTCGGCCGACGGCACGGCGGTGCACCTGTGGACGTGCACCGGCGCGGCGAACCAGCGCTGGACCCTGCCGTGAGGATGAAGGAGAACCCGATGAAACTCGTGCGTACCGCACTGGGGGCGGTGACCGCCGTCCTCGCCACCATCGCCTGCACCGTCCCCGCGAGCCCGGCCGCCGCCGCCGACGCCCCCTACGACGTGCTCGTCTTCTCCAAGACCGCCGGCTTCCGCCACGACTCCATCGCGGTCGGCACACAGGCTGTGCGCGAGCTGGGCGCGGCGAACAACTTCACAGTCACCGCGACCGAGGACGCCGCCCAGTTCACCACCGCCAACCTGGCCCGCTTCGAGGCGGTGATCTTCCTCAACACCACGGGGGACGTCCTCAACGCCAGCCAGCAGTCGGCGTTCGAGGCGTACATCGGCGCCGGCGGCGGGTACGTCGGCGTGCACTCCGCCGCCGACACCGAGTACGACTGGCCGTTCTACGGCAACCTGGTCGGCGCCTGGTTCGCCTCCCACCCGGCCATCCAGCCGGCCGTCGTGAAGGTGGAGGACCGGGCGCACGCGGCCACCGCGCACCTGCCGCAGCGGTGGAACCGCACCGACGAGTGGTACGACTACCGCACCAACGCCCGGTCCACCGCGCACGTGCTGGCCAGCCTGGACGAGTCCACGTACTCCGGTGGCTCGATGGGCGGCGACCACCCGCACGCCTGGTGCAAGACGTACAGCGGCGGCCGGTCCTTCTACACCGGCGGCGGCCACACCCAGGCGTCGTACTCCGACGCGGCGTTCCGTTCGCACCTGCTCGGCGGCATCCGCTACGCGGCCGGGCGCACGAAGGCCGACTGCCGGCCGGAGACCGGCTACACCGCGCTCTACAACGGCGGCACCACCGGCTGGTCGCAGGCCGGGCCGGGCAGCTTCACCAACGCCGACGCCACGCTCACCTCGGTCGGCGGCATGGGCCTCTACTGGTACAGCGCGAAGCAGTTCACCAACTACTCGCTGAAGCTGGACTGGCGGCTGGCCGGTGACGACAACTCCGGCGTGTTCGTCGGCTTCCCGCCGTCGAGCGACCCGAACTCGGCGGTGAACAACGGCTACGAGATCCAGATCGACCCCACCGACGCGGCCGACCGGACCACCGGCGCGATCTACGGTTTCAAGTCCGCCGACCTGGCGGCCCGGGACGCGGCGCTCAACCCGGCGGGGGAGTGGAACACCTACGAGATCCTGGTCGAGGGAGAGCGGCTCCAGGTCTTCCTCAACGGCGTACGCGTCAACGACTTCACCAACACCGACCCGGTGCGGTCACTCGCCGGGCACGTCGGCATCCAGAACCACGGAACCGGCGACGACGCGTCGTTCCGCAACATCCGGATCAAGGAACTCGGCGGCACGCCGCCGCCGACCGGCAACACCACGGTCCAGGCCGAGGCGTTCGGTTCGGCCAGCGGCGTCAGCGCGTACCCCAAGGCCGGCGCCAACGGCGGCCAGACCCTGGGGTACGTGGACCCGGGCGACTGGGCCGCGTACCCGGGGCTGGACCTGACCGGTGTGACGTCGCTGCGCGCCCGGGTGGTCTCCGGTGGGCCGGGCGGCACGCTCCAGGTGCGGACCGGCTCGCCGACCGGCCCGGTGCTCGGCCAGGTGGCGGTGCCGAACACCGGTGGCTGGACCACGTTCGCCGATGTGAGCACCGCGCTCACCGGCGTGCCGTCCGGTACGCAGACGGTGCACCTGACGTTCACCGGCAGCGGCTCCGGGCTGTTCGACGTCGACGACTTCACGCTGGTCCGCTCGACCGGCACCGGCGGTACGGGCCCGGTCAAGGGCCTGGCCGGCAAGTGCCTGGACGTGCGCAGCGGATCGTCGGCGGACGGAACCCAGATCCAGCTCTACACCTGCAACGGCTCGACGGCGCAGTCGTGGACGGTGACGCCGAACGGGCCGGTGAAGGCGCTCGGCAAGTGCCTGGACGTGTCCGGCGGCGGTAGCGCGGACGGCACGAAGATCCAGCTCTACACGTGTAACGGCACGGGCGCGCAGAACTGGTCGGCGCAGGCCGACGGGACGGTACGCAACCCGCAGTCGGGCAAGTGCCTGGACGTGTCCGGCAACAACTCGGCCGACGGCACGGCGGTGCACCTGTGGACGTGCACCGGCGCGGCGAACCAGCGCTGGACCCTGCCCTGACGGAGGCCATAGAGTGGAGGCGGCGACCGCGAGGTGGCCGGTGACCCGGCGGGAGGCGCAACCCGCCCGGGAGCAGACGCTCCGGCGTCCACCGGTTCCCACGCGCCGCCGCCTCCGGTCGTCCTCGCCCCGGTCCGCGACGGAATCCCCCATCACCACAGGGGAGAAGGACAATGGCGCGACCCATCACGCTCTTCACCGGCCAGTGGGCCGATCTGCCGTTCGACGAGGTCTGCCGGCTCGCCGCCGAGTGGGGCTACGACGGGCTGGAGATCGCCTGCTGGGGCGACCACTTCGAGGTGGACAAGGCGCTCGCCGACGACTCGTACGTGGAGCGCAAGCGGGCCACCCTCGCCAAGCACAACCTCCAGGTGTTCGCCGTCTCCAACCACCTGGTCGGGCAGGCCGTCTGCGACCACCCGATCGACGAGCGGCACCAGGACATCCTGCCGGCCCGGATCTGGGGCGACGGCGAGCCGGAGGGCGTGCGGCAGCGGGCCGCCGAGGAGATCAAGGACACCGCGCGGGCGGCGGCGAAGCTCGGCGTGAACACCGTCGTCGGCTTCACCGGCTCGTCCATCTGGCACACGGTGGCGATGTTCCCGCCGGTGCCGCCGGCCATGATCGAGCGCGGCTACCAGGACTTCGCCGACCGGTGGAACCCGATCCTGGACGTGTTCGACGAGGTGGGTGTGCGGTTCGCGCACGAGGTGCACCCCAGCGAGATCGCCTACGACTACTGGACCACGAAGCGCACGCTGGAGGCGATCGGGCACCGGGAGGCGTTCGGGCTCAACTGGGATCCGTCGCACTTCGTCTGGCAGGAGCTGGACCCGGTGAACTTCATCTTCGACTTCGCCGACCGGATCTACCACGTGGACTGCAAGGACGCGAAGGTCCGTACCGGGGACGGGCGGCGCGGCCGGCTCTCCTCCCACCTGCCCTGGGCCGACATGCGGCGCGGCTGGGACTTCGTCTCCACCGGTCACGGCGACGTGCCGTGGGAGGACTGCTTCCGGGCGCTCAACGCGATCGGCTACGACGGCCCGATCTCGGTCGAGTGGGAGGACGCCGGCATGGACCGCCTGGTCGGCGCGCCGGAGGCGCTCCAGTTCGTCCGCCGCCTGGCGTTCGACGCCCCGTCGGCGGCCTTCGACGCCGCCTTCAGCACCCGAGACTGACCCACCCCCGCCCTGCCCTCCCCGCCCCCGCGATCTTGCAATTGCGGCCCTCCCAAAACGGGTGTAACCGACATCCCGTGGGCCGCAAGTGCAAGATCGGCGGCGCGGAGGGCGGGGGAGGGGGCGAGGGCTAGCGGGCGGCGTAGGTCTGGGTGCTGACCAGGTGGGCCGCGCCGATCAGGCCCGCGGTGTCGCCCAGGTCGGACAGGACGATCGGCATGCTGCCGGTCGCCAGCGGCGTGGAGCGCCGGTAGACCACGCCCCGGATCTCGGCGAGCAGGACCGGCCCGATCCCGGCCGGCGCGCCGCCGATGATCACGATGGCCGGGTTGACGAAGCTGACCAGCCCGACCAGCACCCGCCCGAGCCGGCGGGCGGCGTCGCGCACGAGCGTCTGCGCCGCCGGGTCGCCCTCGGTGGCCGCCGCGGCCACGTCGGCCACCGACAGCGTCCCGGCCGCGGCCAGCCGGTCCGCCAGCGCTGTCGAGCGCCCGGCCCGCGCGGCGGTCACCGCCTCCCGCACCAGTGCGACATCCCCGCAGTACGCCTCGACGCACCCGTTGTTGCCGCAGCCGCACAGCGGCCCGTCCTCGGTGAGCTGGAAATGGCCGATGTCGCCGGCCCCGCTGGCCGCGCCCCGGTACAGCGCGCCGGCGAGCACCAGCCCGCAGCCGATCGCCTCGCCCAGCTTGACGTAGAGGAAGTCGTCGAACGGACGGCCGGTGCCGGCGTGCCGTTCGCCGAGGGCCATCGCGTTGGCGTCGTTGTCCACCTGCACCGGGCAGCCCAGCTCCGCGGCGAGCGTGTCGCGTACCGGGAAGCGGTGCCAGCCGGGCAGGGCCGGCGCGGAGACCGGCGAGCCGTCGCGGACCTCGACCGGCGCGGGCAGCGCGACGCCGACGCCGGTGAGCGACGTCAGTCCCGCCTCGACGCGCAGCTTGCCGAGCAGTTCGACGATGCGCCCGACCACCACGTCCGGGCCGAGCCGGACGTCCACCGGCTCGTCGTGCCGGGCGAGCGGGTTCAGTTCGCCGTCGGTGAGCGCGACCCGCAGGAGACCGTCGCCGACGAGCACCGCGCCGAACCGGACCTGCGCGCCGACGCGCAACAGCGACGACCGGCGGCCACCCCGCGACGCGGCCGGCCCGGCGCTCTCCACCAGGCCGAGCGTGGTCAGCCGGTCCACCTCGGCGGCGAACCGGGCCCGGGGCAGGCCGAGGAGGTCGGCCAGCTCGACCCGGGAGCGTGGGCCGTCGTCGCGCAGCAGGCGCAGCAGCCGCGCCTGATCCGCCGTCTCCGGTCCGACCATCGGCATGTGGTCACCTCCCCACCGAGAATGTGCCACATCCGTGCCCGCGCACACGGGAGCGGGCCGGTCACCCGGAGGTGACCGGCCCGCTGTCCGCTTGCGTCAGAGCGTGTTGCCGGTGGACGGCTTGCTGCTCGTGCCGGTCGTGGTCGACCCGGTGGAGCTGGTCGAGCCGGTCGAGCCCGTGCCGTTGGCGCTGCGGCTGCCGACCGCGGCCGGCGTACCGGCGAACGGCTTGTCGGCGTCGGTCATGCCCTGCTTGCCGCCGTTGCCGGTGGCGAGCTTCTCACCGATCTTGGTCTGCCCCAGCTTGTCCTTGCCCTCCGAGTAGAGCCGGTTCGCCTGGGCCTGCGCGACCCCGGCCGCCTCCTGGACGGTCGGGTGGTCGAGCACCTTGCGCCCGCGGACCACCAGCTCCTCGTACTTCTCCCGGCCGGCACGGGCGCCCAGGACGAATCCCGCAGCCAGCCCGCCAAGAAACATGATCTTTCCGCGCATGGCGGCTCCTTCCGTACCTGACGCTCTCGCCGGTCTCCGCCAGCTCGGCGGAATGACCGTCTCGCGCCTGCGTTCTCTGTCGACGGCTAACTACCCATCCTGCTCTCCGCTCATGCCTCCCTGTGCCGAGATGACGATTTGTCCGTAATCCTGGCGCGTCCGCCGGTCCGGTCCTCCTCCGGTAACCCCCTGGCGCACCACCCCCCGATGTCCTGTACTCTTGTCCCCGTCGCACGGAGCGGAGAGATCCGAACCGGGCGGTGCACGGTCCCCTGTAGCTCAATTGGCAGAGCAGCCGGCTGTTAACCGGCAGGTTATTGGTTCGAGTCCAATCGGGGGAGCTTCGCTCCACGTCACGCCCGTCGGCATCGCCGGCGGGCGTTCGTCGTTCCCGCGCCCCTGCGACGCCCGGCTGCCCGGTTTCCACCCGCGAGTCCTCGTTCGCCCGGCAGGATGGTCGGCGTCGACTTAGACTCCCGCTGCGTCGATTGATGCGTCGATTCGAGGACGGTGGAGATGGCCGCAGGACGCAGCCGCTGGACCGCGACGCTGATCGCGGTGGCGGTGGTGCTCGGCTGGCTGATCGTCGGCGGCATCGCCGGCCCCTACTCCGGCAAGCTCGGCGAGGTCTCCACCAACGACAACGCCTCCTTCCTGCCGGCCGACGCCGAGGCCACCCGGGCGCAGGACCTGGCCGCCGGATTCGTCGACCGGGAGACCACCCCGGCACTCGTGGTCTACGAACGGCCCGGCGGCCTCACCCCGGCCGACCAGCAGCGGATCCAGGCCGACGCGGCCCGCTTCGCCGAGGTGCCGGGCGTGGTCGGCCCGCTCCCGCCACCGGTCGTCAGCCAGGACAAGCAGGCCGCCCAGGTGATCGTGCCGATCGACAGCGCCGAGGGCGAACAGATCCGGTCCGTGGTGGAACGCCTGCGCGACATCGCCGGCCCGGACCGCGACGGGCTCACCGTCGACGTGGCCGGACCGGCCGGGCTGCTCGGCGACCTGATCGAGGTGTTCAGCGCGATCGACGGGCCGCTGCTGCTGGTCACGCTCACAGTGGTGCTGGTCATCCTGCTCGTCGTCTACCGCAGCCCGGTCCTCTGGATCTTCCCGCTGCTGGCCGCCGGGATGTCGTACTCGCTCGCCGCCGTCTTCGTCTACCTGCTCGCCGACCACGACATCGTCAAGCTCAACGGGCAGGCACAGGGCATCCTCACCGTGCTCGTCTTCGGCGCCGGCACCGACTACGCGCTGCTGCTCATCGCCCGCTACCGGGAGGAACTGCACCGGCACGAGCGCCCCTGGGACGCGATGCGGACCGCCTGGAAGGGCGCCGCCCCCGCCATCGTCGCCTCCGGCGCCACGGTCATCGTCAGCCTGCTCTGCCTGCTGCTGTCCAGCCTCAACTCCAACCGCGCGCTCGGCCCGGTCAGCGCCGTCGGCATCGCCGCCACGCTGCTGGTGATGCTCACGTTCCTGCCCGCGCTGCTGGTCCTCGGCGGCCGCTGGGCGTTCTGGCCCCGGCGACCCCGGTACGACCAGGCCGACCCGCGTACCGAGCACGGCATCTGGGGGCGGATCGCCGGCTTCGTGGCGCGCCGCGCGCGTACCGTCTGGGTCGTCACCGCCGTGGTGCTCGCCGCCCTCGCGATCGGGGTGACCCAGCTCGGCGCCACCACGCTCGGCCAGTCCCAGCTGTTCACCCAGCGCACCGACTCGGTCGCCGGGCAGGAGGTCATCGACAGGCACTTCGCGGCCGGCACCGGCAGCCCCGCCACCATCTTCACCACCCAGGCCACCGCCCGGCAGGTCGCCCAGGTGGCGCAGGGCGTGCCGGGCGTCGCCTCGGTGCTGCCGCTCGGCCAGCGGGGCGAGAACGCGCCGCCCGACCCGGACGCGCCCCCCAAGGTGGTCGACGGGCGGGTCCAGCTCGACGTCACGCTCGCCGACCCGCCGGACAGCAACGGCGCCGAGCGGACCATCCGCGACCTGCGCGAGGCGGTGCACCGGGTACCCGGCGCCGACGCGGTGGTCGGCGGCTTCACCGCGATCAACGTGGACACCGCCGACGCCTCGGTACGCGACCGCGACGTCATCATCCCGGTGGTGCTGCTGGTCATCGCGGTCATCCTGGCCCTGCTGCTGCGCGCCCTCGTCGCACCGGTGCTGCTGATCGCCACCGTGGTGCTGTCGTTCCTGGCCACGCTGGGCCTGTGCGCGCTGCTGTTCCGGTACGTCTTCGACTTCCCCGGGGTCGACCAGTCCTTCCCGCTGTTCGCGTTCGTGTTCCTGGTCGCGCTCGGCATCGACTACAACATCTTCCTGATGAGCCGGGTCCGCGAGGAGTCGGTCCGCCGCGGCACCCGCGCCGGTGTGCTCGCCGGACTGGCCGTCACCGGCGGCGTCATCACCTCCGCCGGCATCGTGCTCGCCGCCACGTTCTCCGCGCTCGCCGTCCTGCCGCTCGTGGTGCTCGTCGAGCTGGGCGTGGCGGTCGCCGTCGGCGTACTGCTCGACACCGTCGTGGTCCGCTCGTTGCTGGTGCCCGCGCTCGCGTACGACATCGGGCCGAAGGTCTGGTGGCCGGGCCGGTTGTCGCGGTCGCACCGCGAGGGCGACCGGGCCGGGGCGGGGGTGGACCGTGGCTGACACGGACGTGGTGGTCGTCGGCGGCGGCCTGGCCGGTCTCGCCGCCGCCCGGCGGCTGCACCGCGCGGGCGTGCCGTGGCGGCTGCTGGAGGCGGGCGACCGGCTCGGCGGGCGGGTCGCCACCGACCGCGTCGACGGGTTCCTGCTCGACCGGGGCTTCCAGGTGCTCAACACCGCGTACCCGCGGCTCACCGGCCTGGTCGACGTCGGCACTCTCACGATGGGCTGGTTCACCTCCGGCGTGCTGGTCCGTCGTGGCGACCGGCTGGAACGCCTGGTCAACCCGCTGCGCGAACCCACCGGAGCGCCCGGCACGCTCACCTCGGCCATCGGGTCGCTGACCGACCGGTTGCGGTTCGCCGCGCTCGCCGCCGGCTACGCCACGGTGCCGGTCGGGCGGCTGCTGGACACGCCCGAGACCAGCGCCGAGAAGGCGCTGCGCCGGGCCGGCCTCTCCGACGCGATCATCGAGGAACTGCTCCGGCCGTTCCTGTCCGGCGTGCTGCTCGACCGCGAGCTGGCCACCTCCAGCCACGTGCTCGCGGTCGTCATGCGCTCCTTCGCCCGCGGCCGGATCGGCCTGCCGGCCGACGGGATGCAGGCGCTGCCGAGGGCGCTCGCCGCGCCCCTGCCCGCCGAGCTGATCGAGCTGAACACCCCGGTCACCGAGGTCGCGCCCGGCCGGATCCGCACCCCGTCCGGCGAGATCACCTGCCGCGCCGTCGTGGTCGCTGTCGACCCGCCCGCGGCGGCCACGCTGCTGCCGGGGCTGCCGAGGGTACGCATGCACGCGTACACCACCTACTACCACCGCACCGACACGGCGCCGCTGGACGAGCCGATCCTGCTGCTCGACGGCGACCGGCGCGAACTCGTCGCCAACACGGTGGTGGTGAGCCGGGCCGCGCCCACGTACGCGCCGGACGGCGAACACCTGATCGCCACCTCGGTGGTCGGCCCGCAGGCCCCACCCGAACCGGTGATCCGGCGCGAACTGGACCGACTCTACGGCCGCCCCACCGCCGACTGGACCCACCTCACCACAGTCGCCGTGCCGGACGCGCTACCCGCCGCACCGCCGCCACAGGGCCGGCTGCGCAAACCGGTGGCGCTCGGCGACGGCCTGTACGTGGCCGGCGACCACCGCGACAGCCCGTCCATCCAGGGCGCGCTCGCCAGCGGGTGGCGAGCGGTCGGCGCGGTCCTCGCGGAGTTGCGGCGCGGGTGAGCCATCGGCGGGTAGCGCGTTGTTATCCTCGCGTTGCCCATCGTGCTGTCGCGGCCGTGTTTCCGCCCGGTAGGTGGTGGTCCGCGCAACGATCGGCGGGTTACGATCCGGCGCGGTCACGGGGCGGTAGCTCAGCCGGTTAGAGCAGGGGACTCATAATCCCTCGGTCGCGGGTTCGAACCCCGCCCGCCCCACCAATTGTTTTCCCTGGTCGGCCCTGCTGCCGGCGGTCGGGGGTCGATCGCCCCGAGGTCTGGTCCGATGCTCGACCAGGAAGCGGGGGAGCGGCACCGACCGGCGTTGGTGCGTCTTTTTCTGATCCCAAGGCCGCAGGTTCGACTCCTGGCCAGGCACACAGGTACTTCCCTTCGGACATCAAGGGCGGTTGATACACTCCGCGCCCATGGAGAAGCGCTACGCCGTAGCCGTCCTGGCCCTCGCAACGCTTCTCGCCGGCTGCACCAGCGATGCGTCACAGGACGAGCAGATGGAGTACCTACGCACGATGGCTCAGCGTGGGGCCGAGCTGCATGCCGTGGAGAAGAGCCGGCCATCGGGATCCCCCGGCGACGCGGAAGAGTGCTCCGACTCCTACGAGAATATCTACGGTGGACTCAACGGCCACGACGCGCCCCACGTCGGGAACCACGACGAAAAAGTCGCCTTGGTGAAGGAAGGCCGGCGTCTGTTCATGGAGAGCTGTATGAGCGGCACGCCGTCGTCGGCACAAGGAGCTTCACGTGAGCCCCGGCGACAGAACTCCTAGGACGGAAGCTGGGCAAGCCTGAGCACGTGTTCGAAGCCGCGTTTCTGCGCGGGCGAATCCACCATCGGCAGGATCAGCGCTGGTATGCCGGCGGAAACCGATCCGCCGTCGCCGGCGGGATGATCACCGACCATCAGGGTCTGGCCCGGTGTGGCATGGAGGGCTCCGAGGGCGGCGCCCCAGATGCGAGGGTCCGGTTTGACGAAGCCGACCTCGTAGGACAATACGAACGCATCGACGTGGCCGTCGAGTCCGTGCCGCGCGAAGCATTTGCGGATGTCCCAGCCGACGTTGCTGACGACGCCGATGCGAACACCGCTGTCGCGCAATGCGGACAGGGTGGCGACGGTGTCGGCGTACGGCTCGATCGCTTCGGCGTGGGTTTCGTGCAAGACCGATGCCAGCGCCCGGTCCACCCCAGGAATCTGTTCCAGCACGGCGCGGATCGCCCGATCCCAGACTCGCGGATCCAGATCTCGGGCGATGTGGGCCGGATCCGTGGCCGTCTCCCGCAACAGTTCCGCGAAGTCGCCGGCAATGCGGTGCGGCTCGCCGGCAGCCAATGTCCGGTCGATCGATGCCGCCGCGTTGCCCACCCAGCGCTCCGAGTCCCTGGCGAACAGAGTCCAGGCGAAGTCGAACAGTACCGTCGTCACGGGCTCGGCGGTCATCGCATCACCCTAGATCAATACGATGAGTTCTGTGGGCCGCGGCCCGTCGTTCCCGGTGCCTTCGCAATGTTGATCATGGAGTAATGGCACCTCACAAAAGCCGCGTGCGGGACATCCGAGGCGCCACAACTCCAAGATCGGCGCAAAGCCCGCCGCAGGCGCGGTCAACGCGCGCGGTTCGCGGCCATCCAGGCGGTGGCGAAGTCGACCAGCGCACGCTGGGACATCAGCCGGGCCGTCGCGCCGCCCACCCGGCCGGTCGTCGTGGCGCCTGTCGCCTCGAAGTCGGCGCCCAGCCAGTGGAAGTCGTCCTCGTCGGTGACGACATCGGTCCACGTGGTCCACCGGGACGTCCCGTCCGGCAGCCGTACCGCCGAGCCCGTCACCGCCCGCGGCGGCGAAGCCTGCCGCCATTCCGCCAGGTGCAGCGAGGTGTTGGAGCTGTGGTCGCAGCCGAGCAGCAGCACCTTGCCGTCGAGCCGGTACACCGCGCCCAGCGGGGAGTGTTCGCCCAGCGCGTCGTCGAGGCGGTGGCCCTCGACGATGTCGGCGGCGTGCGCGCCGAGCGCGGCGAAGGACACCTGCGGGTGGTCGCTGCGGCGGGCGCCCGGCCAGGTGCGTACCGACTCGGCGATCGCGCCCATCCACCGGCTCGGCGTGCGGGCCGGGTCGAAGCCGGGCGTCTGTTCGCGGATGACTGGCCACCACGCCTCGGGTACGGGCGGATGCCGCCACCCGGCCGGGTCCGTGTTGTCCGGCGTGTGCGTCGGCACGACGAGGGTGCCCTCCGGGCTGAGTGCGTCGAGCAGTGCCCGGACCACCGCCTCGGTGCCACCGGCGACGAACCCGAGGCTCCGGTACGACGAGTGCAGCAGCAGGACGTCACCCGGGACGATGCCGAGCGTGCGCAGGTCGTACGCGAGCGAGCTGACGGTGTGCGGTGCGGCCTGGTCCACGCGGCGCAGTGTAGGCGGGGCCGAGCCTGCACCGGGGACGGTGCCTGCGCCCGCGGAAACCGATTCGCCGATCTCGGGATAGCGGCGGGGTCCCCGCGCGTCTGTCACTGGTGAACGAGGAGACGAGGGTGGTGCGGTGGACGAGGACGAGCGGGCGGTGCTGGCCGAGTTCGTGGCGAGCCGTGCGCCGGCGCTGATACGGGTCGCCTACCTGCTCACCGGTGATCGAAGCAGCGCCGAGGATCTGTTCCAGTCGGCGCTGTCGAAGATCATTCCGAAGTGGCGGAGCCTTCGGCACGCCGACCCGGAGGGCTACCTGCGTGCCGTCATGTACCGGGAGCAGGTGAGCTGGTGGCGGCGGTTGCGTCGTTGTCGGGAGTCACCGGTCGGCGTGCACGAGCCGGTGGTGGCCGACCCGGCCGGCGGTACGGATCTGCGGCTGGCGTTGCGGGCGGCGCTGTGGCAACTGCCACCGGCGCAGCGCACCGTCGTGGTCCTGCGCTACTACGAGGACCTGCCGGAGGCCCAGGTCGCCGAACTGCTGGGCTGCTCGGTCGGCACGGTGCGCAGCCGGACCCACCGCGCGGTCACCCGACTGCGTCAGATCCTGCCGGACAGCGAGCTTCTGGAGATGCAGCGGTGAGTGATCCGTTCGAAGGCCTGCTCCGCTCCACCCTCACCGACATAGCCGAGGAGGCACCGACTGTGCGGGACTCATTGACCAGGGCGGAACGGCGTGCGCGCAGCCGTCGACGCAACACGGTGGCGGCAGGCGCGGCGGGCATCCTGGCGGTGCTCGTGATCGGGGCGCCGTTCGCCTACGCCAGCCGGGGCGACGACGCGGTGATCTCGCCGCAGCCGGGCACGAGCGTCCCCCAGCCGGACCGGAGCGAGCCCGTTCCGGCCCCGCCGGGCGTGGCGTCGCCCGTGCCGATCAGCCCGGAGGACCCGACCAGGCCGGACAGTGCGGTTCCGGCACCGCCGGGCGTGGCGTCGCCGGTCCCGGCGGCACCGGGTATGCCGTCGCCCGTTCCGGCCCGGCCGGGCGTGGCGTCGCCTGTCCCGGCCGACCCGGCGGACCCGAGCATGCCGGCCAGTCCGGTCCCGGCTCCGCAGGACACGCGGTCGGACGACCCCGCCGGCCCGCCGCCGAGTCCCGTCAGGCGCTGATCGACGCGCACCGGCCCCCCCGAGCCGGTGCGAGGGCTGGGCCCGCCCCGACTGTGGTGGGTCCGGCCCGTCCGCGCATGTCGCGGCCGGCCCATCGGGTACGCGCAGCCGAGCCGGCCGAGCGGGAGCCCGGCGAGGACCGCGTCACTCCCACGGCGGGGGATGCCGGTTCAGGTAGTCGCGGGCGCGGGGGAGCGGATCACCCCAGTACTGGTGTGGCATGCGGTGATGCTGGACCTGGCAGAACGTGGCCAGGTCGTCGACGATCGCGATCCGGTCCAGTGGACGCCTTTCGAACTCCCGGTTGGCGGCGAGCAGGTCCGCCTCCGGGTTCCACCCGGCGTGGTCGAACGTCCAGCCCGCCCAGGTCGCGTACACGTGGAAGACCTGGCTCTGGCCCGCGAACCGCAGCCCCGCGAGGCCGATCGGCCGGTCCGGGTAGGTGTCCCGGCACACCCAGGCCAGGATGTGGCAGGCCCCGGCGGCGAAGAACGGCTGGTCGGCGCGCTCCCAGGCGAGTCGCTGGTCGGCCCGTTCCCGTGGCGTACGCCGGAAGACGCCCGCCGCGGTCACCGCCATGGCTCGCACACTAGCGACACCAGGTCACTTGACACCAAGGGCGGATGGCGATGGAGAGTCGGGCATGAGCTTTCCGCTGTCGACGCCATCCGCCGTTCCCGCCGGCACGCTCACCACCGGTCCGCAACCCACGCTGTCCACGGCCGACGGCCTGTTCCTGCGCCCCTGGGAGGACGGGGACGCACCGGCTGTGCTGGCCGCGTACCAGGATCCGGAGATCCGCCGCTGGCACACCCGCCGGCCCGCGTCGCCGGAGCAGGTCCTCCAGTGGTTCGCCCACTCCCGTCGATCGTGGCAGGAGGAGATGGGCGCGAGCTGGGCGGTGACGCGCGACGGCGCGGTGGTGGGCCGCATGGCGTTGGGCGGCTTCAACCTCGACGACGGCGAGGCCGGGTGCGCGTACTGGGTGGTTCCGGCCGCCCGCGGCACGGGAGTGGCCTCCGGGGCGTTGCGGGCGCTGAGCGCGTGGGCACTCGGCGAGGGCCGGCTGCACCGGCTCTGGCTGGACCACTCCACCCGCAACGTCGCGTCGTGCCGGGTGGCGGTCAAGGCCGGGTTCCGGCTGGAGGGCACCAAACGCAGCGCGGCCGTGCACGACGACGGGCGGCACGACATGCACCTGCACGCCCGCGTCCGTGGGGACGACTGACCGGGTCACGACTGCGCGGCTGCCACCTCCCGGATGCGCCGCAGCGCCTCCTCCCGGTCCATCCCGGTCGCCTGGAGGACGTCGCTCGCGGCGGTCCGGACCTGCCCCACGATCACCGTGCCGGACAGCCCGGTCCCGGCCAGCTCCGCGCGCGTCGCCGCCGCCACCGCGCGCAGCGCGTGGCGGCGGGCGTCCTCCGGGCCCTGGTCCGCGAGAACCTCCTCCTGTACGGCGTGCACCGCCGCGCCGAGCGCCTCCACGGCGTCCGGCAGGCTCTCCGGGATCGGCTCCCCGTCCTCGATCAGCACGACTGCCCGCCGCGCCAGTACGCGGGTGTTCCAGACCGCCTGGTCCACGTCCGGCGCGCCGAGCTGGTAGTGCCGGACCGAACGCCGCCTCGGCCAGCGCGCCGGGGCGAGGTCGACCGTCTCCTTCGCGCCGCCGAAGACGTCCCAGAACCGGCCCAGGTCCGCGCCGATCGCCTGCGACCGGCTCAACGCCTGGTCGGCCAGGTCGTGGTCACGTCGCCGCAGCGCGGCAGCGGTCGCCGCGAGCTGGCCGGCGAGCTGCCGCAGCGTCGGCGCTGCCACCCGCCGCACGACCCGCAGCGGGTTGATCGGCACCAGCAGCAACGTCACCACCAGTCCCACGCCGCCGCCGATCAGCGCGTCGACGAAGCGGGGGAACTCCAGCGTGTGCCGGGAGGAGGAGAGCGCGCCGAGCAGCACCGCCGTACCGCTGGCGTTGCCCACGATCCCGCCCCGCGTACTCAATGCCAGCGCGACCAGCACGGACGCCGCGACGATCACGCCGGTCTGCCACACGCCGGCGCCGACGGCCCCGATCAGCAGGTCCGACACGATGATGCCGAGCGTCACCCCGGCGAGCAGTTCGACGGTGTTGGAGAGGCGCCGTCCGAACGACGAGGTGATCACCGCGACCGCGGCGGCCGGGGCGAAGATCGGGCTCGGCATCCCGGTGAGCCAGCGCGCGACGGCCCAGGCCAGCGCCGCCGCCAGCCCGGCCTGCACGGCGAGTACCGACTTGATCCGCAGCTGTTGCATCCGGTCCCGCCCGGCGGCCCGGCCGCGCTCGTTCACGCGCTCCCACGCCTCGTCGAACCGTTCCGCGTCCAGGCCGGCGCGCCGCGACGACCCCCGCCGGCCGCCGCGACCCTCCCGCTGCCCGGTCACCGCCGGCGGCTACCCGCAAAACCCGCCGCCAATCCCGGCGTCCGTCGTGGTCAGCCGCCCGATTCGAGGTACGCGGCCAGGTGCGCCAGCGAGGACGCGATGCCCTCCTCGTGCACCGCCTGGTCGATTCCCGGCGGCACGCCGGTGGCGGTGACCGTCACCTCGGTGCCGTCGCCGGCCGCCGCGAGGTGCCAGGTCATGGTCATGGTGCCCGCGTACGCCGGGTCGTCGGCCTGGAACACGGCGGTCTGCACGACCCGGTGCGCCGGTACGAGTTCGGCGAACCCGACGTCGACCACGTCGGTGGCGTCCGACGTCTTGCCGGGGTTGCCGGTCGGGTCGAGATAGGTGAGCACCATCCGGAACCCGCCACCCGGGCGCGGATCCCACCGCTCGATCCGCCCGCGCATCCCGTCCGGCGGCAACCACGCCTCCAGGGCGCCCCGGTCCACGAGCGCGTCATAGACGGCCGCCGGAGTGGCGCCGATCGTCCGCCCGCCCCGATCGATCCTGCTCACCCCCCAACCCTAGGCCCGCGCCCTCCCCGCCGCGGGTGCACTCGTCGATCTTGGAGTTGTGGCAGTGGACGAATGCCACCGAGGAGGGCGATCCGGGCGCCACAAGTCCAAGATCGGCGGGAGGCGGCACCGGGGCGCGGCACCGGGGCGCGGCACCGGGGCGCGGCCGGTACGCTGCCGCGAATGCCGGTACGCCCGCACCCCGACGCCCCTGACGACTCGCTGCTGCTCGGTGACGACGGCGTCCCGCTGGCCCGGATGCGGCTGCGGGACGACGACGGCACGGCGGTCGCGTCCGGCGTCCGGCCGCTGCCCGAGGCGCCGCTCACCCGGCTCGTCGCGCAGGTGCGGCGCGACCTGGCCGGGCACCGGCTCGAGACGGCGGACGAGGCGCTGGCGGCGGCACTGGTGGCCGACGGGCTGGAGCTGAGCCGGGCCGCCACGGACATGCGGCACGACCTGATCGACGTGCCCGAACCGGTGGCGCTGCCGGACGGCTGGTCGCTCGGCGCACCCGGCTGGGACGACGACCTCGCCGCAGGGCTGGACGCGGCCTACGGCCCGGACCACCCGGACGGCCGCTGGCAGCCGAGCGACACCGACGAGGTACGGGCCATGTTCGACACCGGCGAGCCGGTTCCGCCCCTGGTGCCCGCCTCGGCCCGGCTGGTCGACCCGGACGGCCGCAGCGCCGGGCACGTGCTGTGCGCCGGGCCGGTGCCGTGGACCGACGACGACTGCGTCTGGATCCTGAATCTGGGCGTCGCGCCCCGCGCACAGCGCCGCGGGTTCGGCCGGGCGCTGCTCGTCCACGCGTTGCGCGGCGGGCGCGAGGCGGGCCTGCCGTCCGTCGGCCTGTCGGTGGTCGACGGCAACCCGGCCCGCCGCATGTACGACGCCGCCGGCTTCCGCGTCCTCACCCGGGTGCTCACGGTCCGCATCCCCGACGCGTAGCCGTCCGATCGTCGACTCGGTGAACCTTCAGGCGCCGGTGAGCAGGAGGCGGTGCTCGGACCAGAGCCAGCGCAGGTAGTCGCGCAGCCGTTCCGGGGTGGCGATCCAACCCTGAGCGGGATAGCGGAGCAGCCGGCTGACCTCACCGGCCACCAGGTCGTACCCGGCCACGCCGGTCTCCGGCACCGGGGCGTCCGGTGCGACAGCCACGGGCAGCGGGACCATCGGGATCCGCAGGCCGGCGTCGTCGCAGGCCCGCAGCACGGTGAGGTAGACCCGGACCAGGTGGTACGGCGAGACAACGACCGCGACGCTGCCGACGCCCAGCGCCCGCACCTGCTCCACGATCCACGCGGCCTGCCGTCCGGTGCCGGTGACCGGCTCGGCCTGGAGCACGACTCCGTCGGTCCGGCGCAGCCCGAGCCCGCGCAACCGGTCCAGCGTGAGCGGGCGGTAGGTCCGTTCGGCCGAATCGGTGTTCGCCACCAGCAGGTGCCGCAGTGCCGGGCCGGTCTCCCAGGCGCGGATCGCCTCGGTGAGGCGCCAGTCCTCGCCCTGGCCGGTGGGCACCACGAGCGCGTCCACCCGCTCGGCGGCGCGGTGGGGGAGCGTGAGGACCATCGTGACCGCCTCCAGCACCGCCAGGAGCCGGTCGGCGGGGACGTCCGCGAACGCCTCGGCCGGCACGAGCCGTGGCAGCGGGCGGGACACACTCGTCACGCCCGCGATCTTGCCACCTTCGGGTCGACGGGGGATGAGAGAGTGGCACGGTGCGGGTGGGGATCCTCGGGCCGCTTGAGGTCCGCGACGGCGACCGGCTCGTCGACGTCGCCGGGGCGCGGCTGCGGGCCCTGCTGATCCGCCTCGCCCTGGACCCGGGCCGGCCGGTGAGCGTACCCGCGCTGGCCGAGGCGCTCTGGGGCGACGAGCCGCCGACCGACACCGCCAACGCCGTGCAGACGCTCGTGTCCCGGCTGCGCCGGGCGGTGCCCGGGCTCGGCGTACGCAGCAGCCCGGCCGGCTACCGGCTCGACCTCGACCCGGACGACGTCGACGCCGGGCGGTTCGAGCGGCTGGCCCGGCAGGGGCGGGCGGCGCTGCGCGACGGGGACGCGGCGACGGCGCGGACGGCGTTGCGCGACGCGCTCGCGCTGTGGCGAGGGCCGGCGCTGGCCGAGGTCGCCGACGCGCCGTACGCGGCGGCAGCGGTGGCGCGGCTGGTGGAGCTGCGGCTCACCGCGCAGGAGGACCGGATCGAGGCGGAGCTGCGGACCGGGCGGCCCGAGCTGGTCGTCGCCGAGCTGGGGGAGCTGACCGCCGCGCATCCGCTGCGGGAGCGGCTGGCCGAACTGCACCTGCGCACGCTCGCCGCGGCCGGGCGGCCCGCCGAGGCGCTCGCCGCGTACGAGCGGATCCGGCAGCGGCTCGCCGACGAGCTGGGCGTGGACCCGTCGCCGCAGCTGCGGGCCGCGCACCTGGAACTGCTGCGCGGCGAGGCGGTCCCGCAGCAGCCGGCGCCCGCGCGGCGGGGCAACCTGCGGTCGGCGCTCACCACGTTCGTCGGGCGCGACGAGGACCTGGCCCGGCTCACCGGGCTGCTCGCCGGCAATCGGCTGGTGACCCTGCTCGGGCCGGGCGGAGCGGGCAAGACACGGCTGGCGAGCGTCGCGGCGGGCCGGCTGGCGGACGGCGTACCCGGCGGGGCCTGGCTGGTCGAGCTGGCGCCGATCACCGATCCGGCGGACGTGCCCCGGGCCGTGCTCGACACGCTCGGCCGCCGGGACCGGACGCTGGAACCGGTACGCCCACCGGCCCGCGACACGCTAGGCCGCCTGGTGGAGACGATCGCCACCGACGAGACGCTGATCGTGCTGGACAACTGCGAACACGTCGTCGAGGCGGCCGCCCGGCTTGCCGAGGAACTGCTCGGGCACTGCCCGGGACTGCGCGTCCTGGCCACCTCCCGGGAGCCGCTGGGCATCGTCGGTGAGGTGCTGGAGCCCGTACCGCCGTTGCGCCTGCCACCGGCGGACGCGACGCCGGGCGACGCGCTCGCGTACCCGTCGGTGCAGTTGCTGCGCGACCGGGCCGCGGCCGTGCGGGCCGGGTTCGCGGTGACCGGCGACAACGTGGCGGCCGTGGTGGAGATCTGCCGGCGGCTCGACGGCCTGCCGCTGGCCATCGAACTCGCCGCGGCGCGGCTGCGGACGCTGTCGCCGCGGCAGGTCGCGGCCGGGCTGGACGACCGGTTCCGGCTGCTGACCGGCGGCAGCCGCACCGCGCTGCCCCGGCACCGGACGCTGCGGGCGGTGGTGGACTGGAGCTGGGGGCTGCTCACCGACGACGAGCGACGGCTCGCGGAACGGCTCGCGGTCTTCCCGGCGTCGGTCACCGCCGACTCGGCGGCCGGCGTCGCCGGCCCGGCCGCCGCCGCGCTGCTCGACGCGCTCGTCGACAAGTCGCTGCTCCAGGTGGTCGGCGACGGGCGGTTCCGGATGCTGGAGACCATCCGGGAGTACGGGTTGGAACGGCTCGCCGCCGCCGGAGCGGTGGCCGGTGCGCGGGCCGCGCACGCGGCGTACTTCCGGGAGCTGGTCCGGACCGCGGAGCCGCACCTGCGGACCGCCGGTCAACTGCCGTGGCTGCGGCTGCTGGAGGCGGAACGGGAGAACGTCGTCGGCGCGCTGCACTACGCCTGCGACGCCGGTGACGCCGACACCGCGCTGCGGATCGGCGCGGGGCTCGCGTTGCCGCTGGTGATCTGGGGCGACGACGGCGGCATCGGCGGTGACGTGCTGGCCCGGGCGCTGGCGCTGCCCGGCCCGGCCCCGGCGGAGGAGCGGGCGGTGGTGCTCGCCATCCGGATCGGTTCGGAGCTGGCACGCGGCGAGCAGGGGCCGACGCCGGAGCAGATCGCCGAGCTGACCACGACCCTGCGAACGGCCGAGGGGACCAAGCACCCGATCGTGGGGCTGCTCGCACCGATGCTGTCGATCTTCGGCGACGACACGGCGGCCGGGATCGCGGCGATCGACCGGGCGCGCGGGCACCCCGACCCGTGGACCGACGGCACGCTGCTGGGGATACGCGGCAAGTTCAAGGAGAACGACGGCGACGCCGAGGGCATGCTCCGCGACCTGACCGACGCCGCCGCGGAGCTGCGCGCGGTCGGCGAGCGGATGAGCCTGTCGCACGTGCTCAGCGAGTACGCGGACGCGCTCACCAAACGCGGCGACTTCGACGCGGCGACCGCGGCACTGGAGGAGTCGGTGCGGCTGGCCCGGGAACTCAACCCGGCCTCCGAGCCGGGCTTCCAGCTCATCTGGCTCGCCGCCATCCGCGCCCGCGCCGGTGACGTGGCCGGCGCCAAGGCCGAACTGCGCCGGTTCGTGACCGGCCGGGACGGCGGGGACGGCGCGTTCGGGCTGATGATGCTCGGCAGCATCGCCCGCTCCGACGGCTCGCTGGACGAAGCCGACGAGTGTCTCGCCGAGGCGATGCGCCGCCAGGCCGATACGCCGCTTGTCGCCCCGCAGTTCCGCGGCCTGCTGCTGGCCGAGATGGGCCACCTGGCGCTGGCCCGCGATGACCTGGCGGGTGCGCGCCGGCACCTCGACGAGGCGACCACGCGGGCCCTCGCCGCCCGGGACATGCCGGTGATCGCGATCGTCACTGTCGGCTGGGTGGCGCTGGCGGCGGCGGAGGGCCGGTACGAGCGGGCCGCCGAACTGCTCGGCGTCTCCGACTCGCTGCGCGGCCGGCCGGACCGGTCCAACCCGGACGCGCAGCGGCTCGCCGAGCGGCTGCGCGCCGAGCTGGGCGAGGAGGGCTACGCCGCCGCGTACGGCCGGGGTAACGGCCTGAGCCGGGCCGACGCCCTCGCGTTCGTGGGCGGCGACCCGGCTCGGTGATCGTCGTGCCGCGCGGTCAGGTGCGGCGCGGGCGGGTCAGGCGCGGCGGCGGTAGGCGCGGACCGCGAGCGGCGCGAAGACCGCGATGATCGCCACGGTCCAGAGCAGCGACCGCGTCACCGGCCCGGCCACCGGGCCGCCGACCATCAGGCCCCGGCCCGCCTCCATCACGTCGGCCACCGGGTTGACCCCCACCCACCACTGCAACCAGCCGGGCAGCGTGTCCGTCGGCACCATCATGTTGGTGCCGAAGGTCAGCGGGAACAGCAGCAGGAACGCCGTGCCCTGCACCGCGCCCGGGCTGCGCATCAGCACCCCGAGCAGGACGCCGATCCAGCTCACCGCGAACGCGAACGCGATGGTCAGCAGGCAGGCGGCGAGCGCGGACAGCGGGTCGGTGCCGATCCGGAAGCCGAGCGCGTACCCGAATCCCAGCAGCACCACGATGGAGACCACGAACCGGACCAGGTCGCCGACCACCGAGCCGACGAGCGGCGCGGACCGGGCGATCGGCAGGCTGCGGAACCTGTCGAAGACGCCCTTCTCGACGTCGGTGTTGAGGCTGACGCCTGTCGCGATGGATGCGAACAGCACGGTCTGCACCATGATCGCGGGCAGCAGGAACTGGAGGTACTCGTGCTGCGAGCCGGCGACCGCGCCGCCGAGCAGGTAGACGAAGATCAGCACGAAGACGATCGGCTGGAGCGTGACGTCCAGCAGTTGCTCCGGGGTCCGGATCGTCTTGATCAGGCTGCGCCCGGCGAGCGCGAGACTGTGCCGGGCCATGCCGAACGGGCGGCCGGCGGCGTGGGCGGTGCCGGCCCGGGACGGCGTCGCCGCCGCCGTACGAGTGGTCGTGGTCATGCCGCCACCTCCGTGGTCTCCTCGGCGCCGTGGCCGGTCAACGTGAAGAACACCTCGTCGAGGCTGGGCAGCCGCAGCGCCAGCTCCACCACCCCGATGCCGGCGTCGTCGAGCCGGCGGACCACAGTGGTGAACGTGGCGTCGCTGTCCACCGGCACGGTGAGCAGGCCCGGCCGGGGCAGCTCCGGATCCGCCCCGGTGCTGGCACGCAGGATCTCGGCGACCGCGCCGATCCGGCCCGGATCGGTCGGCCGGACCACGATCGTCTGACTGCCGGCGATCCGCTTCAGCTCGCCGGGCGTACCGTGCGCGATCACGCGGCCGTGGTCGATCACCGAGATCTCGTCGGCGAGCGCGTCGGCCTCGTCCAGGTACTGCGTGGTCAGCAGCACCGTCGACCCGTCGTCGACCAGGGAGCGGACCACGCCCCACATCTCCTCCCGCTTGGCCGGGTCCAGGCCGGTCGTCGGCTCGTCCAGGTAGATCACCTCCGGCCGACCGACCAGGCTCGCGGCCAGGTCGAGGCGGCGGCGCATGCCACCGGAGTACGTCTTGGCCGGGCGCCCGGCCGCGTCGGTCAGGCCGAACCAGGCGAGCAGCTCCGCCGCCCGCGCCCGCGCCTCGCGGCGGTTCAGGTCGAGCAGCCGGCCGATCAGCACCAGGTTCTGCGTGCCGGTCAGGTCCTCGTCGACCGAGGCGTACTGGCCGGTCAGCCCGATCAGCCGCCGTACCTGGGCGGCGTCGGTGACCACGTCGTGGCCGCCGACGGTGGCGCGCCCCTCGTCCGGGCGCAACAGTGTGGCGAGGATCCGCACCGCTGTGGTCTTGCCGGCGCCGTTGGGCCCCAGCACCCCCAGCACGGTCCCCCGGCGTGCGGCGAGGTCGATCCCGGCCAGCGCGGTCGTCGTACCGAACCGCTTGACCAGGCCCTCTGCCTCGAATGCGTAACTCATGACGCCGACGATGGCCGGGGTCGCTGGCACCGGGCGCACACGCCGCGCACACCGCCGTGTGCGCGGCGGCGGAATCGAGTACGCGTGCTCATTCGCCCAGGCCGCCGGCCGGGCAGGATCGAAGGCGTGACGATGAGACGTACGCTGCTCGGCGGTCTGCTCCTGGCGCTGGCCACGGCCGGTGCCTGGGTGGCCTGGCTGAGCTGGGAGTCCGGCTGGACCGTGGACCCGCAGACCGGCGACATGAGCGGGCCGTACGCGGTCTGGCAGGTCGCCGCCGCGGTGCTGAGCCTGGCCGCGCTGGCCGCGGTCGGCGGCTGGTGGCTGAACATCTGGCTGGTGGCCACGGTGATGACAGTGGCGTTCACCGTCCCATGGGCGGTGCACGCCGCCTCGACCGACGACACCGGCCTGTGGGCGGTCGGTGCGGCGCTGGTGGCCATCGGCACGACCATCGGGACGACGCTGGTCGGCGGCGCCGCCGGGTGGCTGCGCCGCCGGACCGGATGACGGGCCGGATGCCGCAGCTACGCCTACTGCTGCCATAGGATGGCGTCATGAGCGCTGAGGCAGTCGGCATGCACATGCCCGCCGTCGTGACGCTCGACGACGTGGCGACGATGAATGCCGCCGACCCGAACGGTCACCGCTACGAGACCAGCCCCGAGGGGGTTCTGTCGGTCATGCCGCCGCCCGACTCGGAGCACGCCATCATCGCGAGCCGGATCTTCGCCTGGCTGATCATGGCGGGCTGGCCTGCCGAGCAGGTGCTCCAGGCCGTCGGCGTGCGGGTGCCGGGGCCCAACGGGGACGGTGGCCGGATCCCCGACATCACGGTGTGGCGGAAGCCGCCCAGCCGTCGCGTCTGGTCCGCCGTGGCCGACCTGGTGCTGGTGGTCGAGATCGTCTCGCCCGGCTCGGAGACCATGGACTCGGTGACGAAGGCCCGGGAGTACGCCTCGGCCGGCATCCCGCGTTACTGGGTCGTGGAGCGGGACGGCGCGCAGACCGTCACGCTCCACGAACTCGGCGGTGATGGCCGGTACGCCGAGCACGCTCGGATGCCGCTCGCCTGGTTGCTGCAGACCGCGCCCGCCGACCACCTCGACGGGTAGGGCCGCCGTACCGGCAGGCGTCAGTCGCGGTTCAGGCGTTCGGCGTACGCGTCGCGCAGCTCCGCCCAGCCGAAGTCCTTCGCCTCCGCGCCCCGGATCGGGCCGACCGGGTCGCCGTCGAGCAGATGGGCGGCGACGTCGAGGCAGAGGTGCCAGCCGGCGGCCGTCATCGGTGCGAGGTCGGGCCGGCCGACCCGGTGCCGCAGCGTGAGCGTGGTGCCGTCGGCGGTCGCGGTCAGCTCCCAGCGGAGCAGGTCGTCGCCCCACGCGTACTCCAGCAGGTGCGGCCGGTCCGCGCGCAGCACCCGGGCGGGCGCCGGGTGGGTCTGGTCGCCGTCGACGGTGCTGAGCACGGCGTCACCGGTGCGGCCCAGGTCGCGGTCGGCCAGGAACGGCGCCCACGCGGCGAGCTGATCCGGGTCGGTGAGCGCGGTCCACACCTTCTCCGGCGGGTGCCGCAGCTCGCGGACGAAGACCAGTTCGTTCTCGGGTGTCAGCTTCACCCGGGCGAGCGGGCCGGGACGGAACGTGTCGCGGTCCATCTGTCACTCCTGACTGTCGAGATGGCGTTCCAGGGCGTCGAGGTGCGCGGTCCACATCGACCGGTACGGCCCGAGCCAGTTGTCCACTGCTCGTAGCGGTGCCACGTCGACCCGGTAGATCCGCCGCTGCGCGGCCGTACGGCAGGTGACCAGGCCGGCGTCGCGGAGCACCCGCAGGTGCTTGGAGACCGCCGGCTGGCTCATGCCCAGCGCGTCCACCAGCTCGCCCACGCTGCTCTCCGCCCGCCGGAGCCGGTCGAGGATGCGGCGCCGGGAGGGCTCGGCCAGCACGGTGAAGGCGTCGACGGTCACCCAGGTAATATGCCTTATCAGTTATATGCCTGGCAAGGAATGACGGGTCGCGCTACCCCGGCCCGGCCGGCTCCATATGCTCGGGGGATGGAACTGCGGATCTTCACCGAGCCCCAGCAGGGCGCCACATACGACCAGCTCCTCGCCGTGGCCCGCCGCGCGGAGGAGACCGGCTTCGCCGCGTTCTTCCGCTCCGACCACTACCTGAAGATGGGCTCGGTGAGCGGTGATCCCGGCCCGACCGACGCCTGGACCACGCTCGCCGGCCTGGCCCGCGACACCACCCGGATCCGGCTCGGCACACTGATGACCGCCGCCACGTTCCGGCTGCCCGGCCCGCTGGCGATCACCGTGGCGCAGGTCGACCAGATGAGCGGCGGCCGGGTCGAGCTGGGCATCGGCACCGGCTGGTACGCCGAGGAGCACTCCGCGTACGGCATCCCGTTCCCGGCGCTGGGGGAGCGGTTCGACCGGCTGGAGGAGCAGCTCGCCGTCATCACCGGGCTCTGGTCCACCCCGGCCGGCTCCACGTTCGACTTCCCCGGCACGTACTACCCGGTCAGCGACTCGCCAGCGCTGCCCAAGCCGGTGCAACGCCCCCGCCCCCCGATCCTGCTCGGCGGCATGGGACCGAAGCGCACGCCCCGCCTCGCCGCCCGGTACGCCGACGAGTTCAACCTGCCGTTCGCCTCGGTCGAGGACACCGTGGCGCAGTTCGGGCGGGTACGCGACGCCTGCGCCGAGATCGACCGTGATCCGTCCACGATGACCTGGTCCAACGCGCTCGTGCTCTGCTGCGGCCGCAACGAGGCCGAGGTGAAGCGCCGCGCCGAGGCGATCGGCCGTGAACCCGACGAGCTGCGCGCGAACGGTGCCGCCGGTACGCCCGCCGAGGTGGTCGACACGATCGGCCGGTACGCCGAGGCGGGCAGCTCGCGCGCCTACCTCCAGGTGCTCGACCTGAGCGACCTGGACCACCTGGAGCTGGTGGCCGCCGAGGTGATGCCCCAGCTCTGACCCGGCCCCCCGCCCGCCGCTCGACCGTCCCCATCGATCTTGGAGTTGTGGCACCTGACAAGCCTCGCTTGAGCGACAATCCGGGCGCCACAACTCCAAGATCGACGAGCTGGGGCGGGCTGGGGCGGGCTGGGGCGGGCTGGGGCGGGCTGGGGCGAGCTGGGGCGGGCTGGGGCGGGCTGGGGCGGGGCGTGAGGGTGGGCGGCGGACGGGTCAGCTTGTTGTGGCGCGGCGGACGGTGTCCAGGCGGCCGTCGCGGTCGCTGTCCAGGTACGTCACGTCGGGCACGCCGTCGCCGTCCAGGTCGACCTGCACCACGTCGGCCACGCCGTCGCCGTCGAGGTCGGTCACCACCTCGACGGAACCGTCCAGGTGCCGGGTCACGATCGACCGGGCCGCCCCCTGGCGCGGCGGCGGCCCCGGGTGGGGCACCGGGGCCGGCTCGGGCTCCGGCGTGGGCCCCGGCACCGGCGCGGTCGCGACGGGCACCACGCCCACAGCGGCGGGCGCCACGCCCACAGCGGCAGGCGGCATCTCCGCAGCGTCGGGGTCCACGCCGGTCGGGTCGATCTCCTCCTCCGACGGGTACACGTCGCCGCGGAGGCTCGGGTCGCGGTAGCTGCTCATCCCGCCAGGATTCCCGCCGAGTGGCCGGGGCAACCCTGCCGGCGCATGATGGCGCATGATGCAGCGCATGACGGACACCAACTGGGCCGGAAACGTCAGCTGGTCCGCGCGTACCCGATCGCGGCCGACCTCGACCGACGAGCTGCGCCGGCTGGTCGCGGAGGCCGACCTGGTCCGGGCCGTCGGCACCGGCCACTCGTTCAACCGGCTCGGCGACACCACCGGCACCCAGATCGCGCTGGACGGCCTGCCGCCCACCGTCGCGCTCGACCCCGACCGCGGCACCGCCACCGTCGCGGCCGGCGTCCGCTACGGCGACCTGGCCACCACGATCCAGGCCCAGGGGTACGCGCTGGCGAACCTCGCCTCGCTGCCGCACATCTCGGTGGCCGGCTCGGTCGCCACCGCCACGCACGGCTCCGGCGCGCGGAACCGCAACCTCGCCGCCGCCGTCGCCGCGCTGGAACTGGTCACCGCCGACGGCGACGTGATCACCGTCGACCGGGCCGACCCGCGGTTCGCCGGGCTGGTGGTCAACCTGGGCGCGCTGGGCGTGGTCACCCGGCTCACGCTCGACGTGGTGCCCACGTACGCGGTGCGCCAGCACGTCCGGCTCGGCCTGCCCCGCGCGGCGCTGGACGAGGCGCTCGACGCCGCGTACAGCGTCAGCGTCTTCACCTCGTGGCGTTCGGAGCGTTTCGACCAGGTGTGGGTGAAGCAGTACGCCGACCAGGCGCCGCCGCCCGCCGACTGGCTGGACACGGTGGCGGCCGACTCGCCCCGGCACCCGGTGCCCGGCATGTCGCCGGAGCACTGCACCGCGCAGCTCGGTGAGCCGGGGCCGTGGCACGAGCGGCTGCCACACTTCCGGCTCGGCTTCACCCCGAGCAGCGGCGACGAGTTGCAGTCCGAGTGGCACGTGGCCCGCGCCGACGCGGCGGCGGCGCTCGCCGCGCTCGACCCGGTCGCCGATCGGATCGCCGCCGTGCTCCAGATCTGTGAGCTGCGGACGGTCGCCGCCGACGAGCTTTGGCTGAGCCCGAACTACCGGCGCGACTCGCTGGCGCTGCACTTCACCTGGATCGGCGACCCGGTGGCGGTGGCGCCGGTGCTGGCCGAGGTGGAGGAGCGGCTCGCCCCGTTCGCGCCGCGCCCGCACTGGGGGAAGCTGTTCGAGCGCGATCCCGCCGGCGCGTACCCCCGCCACGCCGACTTCGCCGCGCTGCTGCGCGAGTTCGACCCGAAGGGGAAGTTCCGCACCGTCGAGATGGACCGCTACTTCCCCCGGGTCTGACGGCGCTGGGCATGCGCTCCCGGCCCTCGCTTCGCTCGGTGCGGTCACCCATGCGGGGTTACCGCCCGGCGGGCGTCTGCTGGCGCAGGCTGCCGCGCTGCACCGCCCGGCTGATGTCGCTGGGCGAGACGATGCCGACCAGCTGGTCGTCGATCACCACGAGCGCCCGGCCGTCGGTGCACTCGTTGAGCCGGGGCAGCAGGTCGGTGAGCTGCTCCTCCGGGCGGGCGAGCACCAGCTCGTCCGCCCGGCAGGACACCTCGGCCAGCGTGGTCGAGGCGCGGCGGTCCGCCGCGATGCCGCGTACCCGATCGAGCGTGACCAGGCCGACCGGCCTGCCGTCGACGGTCAGTGGGAGCGCGGAGTGCCGGTACGCGAAGAGGTAGTGGTCGACGAAGTCGGCCACGGTGAGGTCGCCGGACGCCGTCTGCGGCTGCGGCGTCATCACGTCGCCCACCCGGATGCCGCGCAGCGCGTCGCCCATCCGTGCGGCGCGTTCCTCCTGGCCGGCGGCGCCGAGCAGGAACCAGCCGATCAGCGCCAGCCACAGCCCGCCGAACCCGGCGCCGGTGAAGAACCGCCACAGCCCCAGCCCGATCAGCACCACACCGAGCACCCACCCCGCACGCGCCGCCACCACCGACGCCTTGGTCCGGTCGCCGGTGAACTTCCAGACCGCCGCGCGCAGCAGCCGCCCGCCGTCCAGCGGGGCGGCCGGCAGCACGTTGAAGATCGCCAGCAGCACATTGATGCCGGCCAGCCAGGACAGCGCGCCCAGCAGCAGCCCGTCGCCGTAGCTCACGGCCACCACCACCGCGATCGCGGCGAAGACCAGCCCGATGATCAGGCTGACCAGCGGCCCGACCCCGGCGATCCGCAGTTCGGCGCCCGGGTCCTTCGCCTCGCCCTTCAGCTCGGCCACGCCGCCGAACAGCCACAGCGTGATGCCCTCGACCTCGATGCCGTTGCGCTTGGCGACCACCGCGTGCGCCACCTCGTGGGCGAGCAGGCCGAGGAAGAAGACCACGGCGGCGGCCAGCCCGGCCGCGACGTAGGCGACGGGCGAGTGACCGGGGTACGAAGCCGGGAACAGGCTCGCCGACAGCGCCCACGCGATCAGCACGAAGATGACCAGGACACTCCAGTTGACGCCGACCGGTACGCCCGCGATCCGACCCAGACGGAAACTCGCCCTCATGTTCCCGTCATACCCGGCGGACCCACCCGCACACCAGGGCCGGGTGGCATCTCACAGGGCACCAGGGCAGAGCCATCAGGGCGTCAGCGGCGGAACGACCGCTGTTTGACGCTCGCGATGAAGGTCGACCAGGCTGCCTGGTCGAAGGCGAGGGCCGGACCGGCGGGGTCCTTGCTGTCGCGTAGCCCGACCACGCCGGGCAGGCCGTCGGCGACTTCGACGCAGTCGCCGGAGCCGTTGCTGCGGGTGCTCTTGCGCCAGGTCACCGTCGCCTGGTTGGCCTCTTCCACCCGCGCCGTCCTCTCACAGCTCGTCGATCGCCCCCAGGATGAGGTCGCGCGACTCCCGAGCGCCGGCCGCCGTGGCGACCAGGTGCTCGAAGACGCGGCTGTACTCCCTGACCTGTTGGCCTTCGAGATAGAGGCTACCCGCGCGGGTCTCGACGTAGACGACCCCCGGATCGGCCGGCTCGGGGAAGGTCAGCACGCTGAAGGCGCTGCCCATCGACCCGTACTCGCCCGCGCCGAAGGTCAGGATCTGGATGGTGCGGCCGGGTCGGTCCGCCTCCTCGGCCAGTCGCCGCAACTGCGCCGCGAACAGCTCCGCACCGCCGACCGGCCGCCGTAGTGCTGCCTCGTCCAGCACCACCCAGAGCTTCGGCGGAGTCTCGGTGTCCTGTCGGCGCATGCGCAACTCCACCCGCCGGTCCACCTCGTCGCTTGGGGCGTCTGGGTGCTCGGCGCGGATGACCGCGCGGGCGTAGTCGGCGGTCTGGAGTAGACCCGGAATCAGTTGTGGCTGGAACGCGCGGATCTCGGACGCCTCGGCTTCCAGCCCGACGTAGACCTCGAACCAGTCCGGCAGCACGTCGTCGTACGCCTGCCACCAGCCGCGCTTGCGGGCGTCGCGCGCGACCTGGACGAGGGCGTCCACCTCGTCGCCCTCCACGCCGTACAGCTCAAGGAGACCACGGGCGACCGGCGGCATGACGGATACCTGGGCGTTCTCGATGCGGCTGATCGCCGACTTCGATATGCCCACCTCCTTGGCGGCCTGGTCGGCGGTCATGCCGGTCTGCTCACGGAGGCGACGAAGGGCGGCGGCCAGGCGTCGACGTCGGACGGTCGGGCTTCCAGTCATGCCGGTCAGTGTGGCGGAATCGGACGAGCATCGCAACGACACTCTCCCGAATCGGGAGTTGCATAAAGGGTGCGGTTCGCTGCACGATGAGTGAGTGGCCGGATCGGCTGGGTTACTGGGCTTGCCGACCTGGGCCACGTGTTGTGCCCTGCTGACGTACTGCCGGTCGAAGGCTGCGGTGGCAGGTGCCGGGGTGGGTCCGCCGGTGCGGGGCGGACCGACGGACCCACCCCTTCCACGGTTCGATCTCGACGGTGAGGGGCAGGTTCTGTCATGCGCGTCTTCCTTCGACGGGTCCGAGGTCGCCGGCGGACGGTCCTCGGATCGACCTGCTACCGCTCGTCCGCCTACCAGCCCCTGCGCCCGTGGCAGGTGCGTGAGCGGAACTTCCGGACGACCCCGCTGGGCCGGCGCGGGCTCGACCCGCAGGAGGTACGGGAGTTCCTCGACCGCGTCGCCGGTGACCTGGCCGCCGTCTACGACGCGCTGGCGCAGAGCCGCCGGGAGACGGACCGGGTCAAGAATGCGCTGCGCCGCTGGCAGTCGGAGCAGGCCCAAGCCCGCAACGAGCGGGGGTACGACAGGTGACCGAGCGCTGGGTGATCCACCTGCCGGTCGTCGTCAACGACCTGCTCTCCGCTCAGCGGCTGGCCCGGGTGGTGGCGCACTGGACCCACGTCCTGCCACAGACCGAGCCCGGCGGCACCACAGTCTCGGCGGAGGACGACCAGAACGTCCGCCACTGGGTGTTCTGCGACCGATTGCTGCCCGGTGGGCAGCGGTGCCTGCTCCGGCCCGGACACGACGGCGAGTGCTCCCGGCGGTTCCGGCCGCGATGAGTGCCCGCCGGGGTCAGCGGCGTCGAGGGGCCTCGGCGACCACCGTCGGGGAGAACTCGTTCGCCGCCTCGACCGCCCACTCCAGCGCGAAGTCCGCCTCCTCCTCCCAGCCCGGTTCGCCGCCGACGAAGTGCGACCGGCCGGGGAACTCCCGGTAGCCGGTGAGCGCCGTCGAACTCCGGTAGAGGTTGGCGATGCTGCTGGCGAGGGTCGCCGGCACCACGTGGTCCTCACCGCCCGCGGTGATCAGCAGCGGGGCGCGGTCGCTGCGCTTCTTGTCGATCTCGGTGGCCGAGTTCGGGTCCAGGTTGGCGAACGCCGCCTCGAACAGCACGTGCCCGGCGCCCGGTACGGCGTAGCGCTCCCAGGCGGCGTCGGACTGCTCCTGGCTGATGGTGTTGCCGAAGGCGTACCGGAAGTCCTCCGGGGTGAACGGCACGGCCCGGTGCCGGTTGGCCGGGTTGTGCAGGATCGAATACCCGGAGCGCAGCGTGCTGGGCGGCAGCTTGAGCACGCCCCGTACCGGCGCGGGGTGCACGGCGACCACCGCCGCGCCGAGGCGCCGGTCCGCCAGCAACTGGGCGACCAGGCCGCCGAACGAGTGGCCCATGATGATCGGCGGACGCGGCAGGCCCCTGATGATCGCCTCGTAGTGGTCGGCGATGTCGGCGATGCGCTGCGCGGCGATCGGCGCCGGGTCGGCCCGCAGCTCCTCCACCTCGCGGTCCATGCCGGGCCAGGCGGGCGTGAGCACCTGGAAGCCGCGCGCGGCGTACCGTTCGGCCCAGTGCTCCCAACTTCGTGAGGTCATCCAGAGGCCGTGGATGAGCACGATCGTGTCGACCCGTCCTGTCGGTGCGCTCATGTCTGGTCTCCCCGTTTCGCCGCTGGACGGCCCGCGCGTACCCGGACTGGGTGCCGGCAATCCTGTCCGATCGAACGGACAGGAAATGGACGGGGCGACCCGGATGATCAGCGTCCTGAGTCGACTGTCAGGATGACGGCATGACGGTCAGACTTGCCGACAGGGTTGCCCTGGTGACGGGCGGGAGCCGGGGGATCGGCGCCGCCGTCGTGCGCCGGCTGGCCGAGGACGGCATCCACGTCGCGTTCACCTACCGCACCGCGGAGGAAAGCGCGAAGTCCGTGGTGGCCGAGATCGAGGCGTACGGCCGGACCGGCCTGGCGATCAATGCGGACAGTACCGACGCGACGGCCGTGGTCGGCGCCGTGGAGCGGACCGTCGCCGAGTTGGGGCGGTTGGACATCCTGGTCAACAACGCCGGGGTGTTCGCGGGTGGGCCGATCGAGTCGGTCAGCCTCGACGCCCTGGACCGGGCGATCGCGGTGAACGTGCGCGGGGTCTACCTCGCCACCCAGGCGGCGGTGCGCCACATGGGTGCGGGTGGGCGGATCGTCAACATCGGCAGCAGCTTCGCCAGCCGTGTCCCGGCTCCCGGGGTGAGCGCGTACGCGATGACCAAGAGCGCCGTGAACGGGCTGACCCGGGCGCTCGCCCGCGAACTCGGTCCGCGCGGGATCACCGTCAACCTGATCCTGCCCGGCTCGACCGACACCGACATGAACCCGGCGGACAGCGCGGGCGCGGACGGGCAGCGGTCGCACATCGCCCTCGGCCGGTACGCGGAACCGGAAGACGTGGCGGCGACTGTCAGCCACCTGGTGGGCGCCGGCGGACGGCACATCACCGGTGCGTCGATCGCGGTCGACGGCGGCGCGACAGCCTGAGCGGACAACCCGGGCGTCCGCCGTCGGCGGTGTGACCGCCTGACAAATGTCACGGCCGGAAGGTGACTGCCGCTCCGGGGAACCGGACACCGCACGCCGGAGCATCGGGGCATGACCGATTCCGCACCGGCCGTGGACCTGGCCGGACTCACCAAGACCTTCGGCCCGGTGACCGCCGTCGACGGGCTCGACCTGCGGATCGCCCCCGGCGAGGTGGTGGCGTTCCTCGGCCCCAACGGCGCCGGCAAGACCACCACCGTCGACATGCTGCTCGGGCTGGCCCGCCCGGACGCCGGCACGGTCCGCCGTGTTGCAGACCGGCGGCCTCCTCAAGGACCTCACGGTCGCCGAGACGGTACGGATGACCGCGCACTTCTACGGCCACACCCGGCCGGTGGCGGAGGTGCTGGAGCGCGCCGGCATCGCCGGGATCGCCGACCGCGCGGTGGGCAAGTGCTCGGGCGGACAGCAGCAGCGCCTGCGGTTCGCGCTCGCGTTGCTGCCCGACCCGGACCTGATGGTGCTGGACGAGCCGACCACCGGCATGGACGTGGAGGGCCGCCGCGACTTCTGGCAGGCGATCCGGGCCGACGCCCGCTCCGGCCGGACCGTCCTGTTCGCCACCCACTACCTGGACGAGGCCGACGCGTACGCGGACCGGATCGTGCTGATCCGCCAGGGCCGCGTGGTCGCCGACGGCACCACCGCCGAGATCAAGAACCTGGCCGCCGGCCGGGTCGTGCGGGCCACGCTGCCCGGCGCCGACCAGGCCGCGCTCGCCGCGCTGCCGGGCGTCCGGTCGGTCGAGGTACGCGGCGACGTGGTGCTGGTGCACAGCGAGGACTCCGACGTGGTGGCCCGGCACCTGCTGACCCGTACCGGCGCCCGGGACCTGGAGATCACCTCACGCAACCTCGAGGACGCGTTCCTCACCCTGACCGCCTCCGCCTGAACCGACCCTCGGGGAGTCCCGCCATGACCGCCACGACCTCGTCCACCACCGGCGCCCGCGCCGCCGACCGCCGGCCGCCCGCACTCGGCGGGTTCTGCGCGCCGGTGCTCGCCATCGAGATACGCCGGGTGCTGCGCAACCGCCGCACGCTGCTGTTCATCCTGGTCATGCCGGCCGTGTTCTTCCTGCTGTTCGGGCTGCCCACGCGCGGGGAGAAGCTGGACAACGGGCTGCCGGTCACCGGTTGGATCATGATCAGCCTCGCCGTGTACGCGGCGATGGTCGCCACCACCAGCGCCGGCGCGGCTGTCGCCACCGAACGGGCGCTGGGCTGGAGCCGGCAACTGCGGCTGACCCCGCTGCGCCCGGCCGGGTACGTGGCGACGAAGGTCGCCACCGCGATGGTGCTCGGCCTGCTCGGCGTCCTCGTGGAGTTCGCTGTCGGCGCCGCCTCCGGGGTGCGGCTGCCGGCGCACGTCTGGGTGGAGTCCGGCCTGACCGCCTGGATCGGCGCGCTCGTGTTCGCCGCGTTCGGGCTGTTCGTCGGCTACCTCGCCCCGGCCGAGAACGTCATGCAGTTCATGGGCCCGGCGCTGGCCATCCTGGCCATGCTGGGCGGCCTGTTCGTCCCGCTGGAGCTGCTGCCCGACGTGATGCAGCAGATCGCCAAGTTCACCCCGGTGTACGGGGTCGGTCAGCTCGCCCGCGCGCCGCTGACCGGCACCGGGGTGGACTGGGCGGCGGTGGCGAACGTGACCGCCTGGACCGTGTTCTTCGGACTCGGCGCGGCCCGGCTGTTCCGCCGGGACACCACACGCGTCTGAGGTGGCACTAGCGTGATCGGCGTGACGTCGCCGCCCGTCCCGGCCCGGCCGGTGAACCGCCACTGGCGGATCACCGGCTGGCTGCTGGCGGCGGTCTGGCTGTTCTTCCTCAACATCCCGTTCACCACCGCCCTGCACCAGCCGCAGATGTGGCGTCGGCTGACCGGGATCGGCTCGCTCGTCGCGTTCGCCGTGGCGTACGTGCTGATCTTCGAGTGGGCCCGGGCCCGGCGGCAGCGCAACCGGCCGGTGCCGCCCGGCCGGGCCCGGCTGCTGATCGGCGTGCTGCTCGCGCTCGGGCTGGCCGGGATCCCGGGCACCGGCGGCGACTGGCTGACCACACTGGTCTTCGTCGCGGCAGCCGCGGTGTTCCTGCTGCCCTCGGCAGAGGCGCTGGTCGTGGTGGTGCTCGCCGCGGCGGCGCCACCGGTGACCGCGCGTCTGGTGCCCGGCTGGGAGCACGAGAGCACGCTCGTCTTCGCGGTGCTGCTCGCCTCGTTCGCCATGTTCGGGGTGAGCCGGCTGGCCCAGCGCAACGGCGAACTCCAGGCCGCGCAGCAGGAGATCCGCCGGCTGGCGGTGGCCGAGGAACGCGCCCGCGCCGCCCGGGACCTGCACGACATCCTCGGGCACTCGCTCACAGTGGTGGCGGTCAAGGCCGAACTGGCCGGGCGGCTGATGGAGCTGGACCCGGCCCGGGCCGCCACCGAGATCGCCGACGTGGAGCGGCTGGCCCGGGAGGCGCTGGCCGACGTGCGGGGCACCGTCGGGGCGTACCGCGGGGTGGATCTGGCCTCCGAACTGGCCGGCGCGCGGTCGGCGCTCGCCGCCGCGGGCGTCGTCGCGGAGCTGCCGGAGTCGGTGCCGCCGCTGCCGGCGGACCGCGACGAGTTGTTCGGCTGGACGGTCCGCGAGGGGGTGACCAACGTGGTGCGGCACAGCGGCGCCCGCCGGTGCGTCATCCGGGTCGAGCCGTCGGCGGTGGAGGTACGCGACGACGGCCGGGGTCCGGCGGACCAGCGGGGCACGACGGCCGGGCACGGCCTGGCCGGGCTGCGGGAGCGGGCCCGGCGGCTGGACGCCACGGTGACGGTGGCGCGGCCGGACGACGGGCGTGGTTTCCTGCTCCGGGTGACGGTGCCCGCGGCGGATCCGGACGGAGAGGCGCACCTGTGACCGAGCCGATCAGACTGCTGCTCGCCGACGACCAGGCGCTGGTCCGGGGCGCGCTGGCCGCGCTGCTGTCGCTGGAGCCGGACCTGACCGTGGTGGCCGAGGTGAGCCGGGGTGACGAGGTGGTGCCGGAGGCGCTGCGCACCGGCCCGGACGTGGCGCTGCTCGACGTGGAGATGCCGGGCCTGGACGGAGTCGCCGCCACCGCCGCGCTGCGGGCCGCGCTGCCGTCGTGCCGGGTGCTGGTGGTGACCACGTTCGGCCGCCCCGGCTACCTGCGCCGGGCGATGGAGGCGGGTGCGAACGGCTTCGTGGTCAAGGACACCCCGGCCCGGCAGCTCGCCGACGCGGTCCGCCGGGTGCACGCCGGGCTGCGGGTGGTCGACCCGGCACTCGCCGCCGAGACGCTGGCCACCGGGCCGAGCCCACTCACCGAACGGGAGACCGAGGTGCTGCGTACGGCACGCGGCGGCGGCACGGTGGCCGAGCTGGCGGCGACGTTGCATCTGTCCGAGGGGACCGTCCGCAATCATCTCTCCGCCGCGATCGGCAAGACCGGCGCGCGTAACCGGGCCGACGCGGTGCGGGTGGCGGAGGCCAACGGCTGGCTGCTGGGGTGAGCCCGGTCAGGGCAGGCGGTCGACCACCACGAAGGCGGTGCCCGGCTCCACCTCGGTCAGGAGCAGGCGCTGGGCGCTACGGGTCAGCCGGATGCAGCCGTTGGTGACGTTCTTGCCGAGCGTGTCGTCGTTGTACCAGCTGTGCAGTCCGATGTGGGCGCCGCGCAGGCCGGTCGGCACCGCGTCCGGGTCGTCGGGGATCGCGCCGAGGGCGAAGATGTCGACGCCGCCGTAGACGGCCTGCGGGGGCGGGGTGCGGCCCAGCACGAACGTGCGGCCCAGCGGGGTGAGCTGCCCGGACATGCCGAGGCTGACCGGCCAGGTGCGCATCGCGCGCCCGTCCCGGCTCCAGGTGAGGCGGTGGGTGCGCCGCTCCACCACGATCTGATCGCGCAGCACCACAGTGGTCCAGCCGCCGGACGGCAGCCAGGCGATGGTGCGGTTGGCCGACGGCAGCAGCACCGCCGTCCAGCCGGAGCGGCGGTCGACGATCGGCACCGTCAGCCGTACGCCGCTGATGGTCGGCGCGAGGAACGCCAGCGGACGGCCGCCCGGCGCGTCGTACGCGGCCACGTTCCGGTTCGGGCGCAGCCCTTCGCTCAGCGGGCGGGTGTCGGCCGGGTCCGGGTCGGGCGGGAAGCCGCGCGGCGCCGGGTCGTAGGTGACCACCGGCAGGTCGTCCGGCGGTGGCGCGGCCGGCGGCACCGACTCGACCGGCGACGGGCTCGGCGCGGCGGTCGTGGCCGGGGGCGCGGCGGCGGGCGGCGCCGCCTGGCGCGCGGGCGTGGCGGTGAGCGCGCGGCCGACCAGCAGCGCGGTGACGAGCAGCAGCGGTACGGCGAGCGCGGCGATCAGCCAGCCGGGAGGCCGGCGCGTGGCGAACCGGTCGAAAAGCACGAAAACGACTGTAACCGACCGGAAGCCCCCGTACCCGGTACTACGGGTACGGGGGCTTCGCGGCGCGGGTTGCTCAGCTCAGCTTCGCGCCGATGTGGATGGCGATCGCGTCGTGCGCGGGGACGTTGGCGGCGAACCAGCCGGACGAGTCCACGGTGATCACCGGCCCGCTGCACGAGCCGTTGCTGAACGTGCCGTGGACGACGTCGCAGTAGCGGCCCGCCGGCAGCCCGGTCTGGTACGACCGGCCGTTCACCGCGGTGTCCTCGTCGTTGATCGTCAGGTAACCCTTGCCGGTACGGCTGAACGCGATGTGCTGGTAGCCGTTGTCGTACCAGTTGGAGACCCCGACGCCCTCGGTGGCGTTGCGGAAGCCGACCATGTTGGCGATGACCGGCCAGCGGTGCTCGCACTCCCAGCCCGAGTAGCAGGTCACGTTGGTGATCCGGTTGCTGCCGTCGGCGGGCGGGCCCTGGTCCCGGCCGCTGTACGTGAAGCTCGACATCACCGCCGGCGTGCCGTACGGCCAGGCCAGCATGAACGCGTTGGCGAGCGCGTACGTGCCCCGGTTGCGGTAGGTCAGCACGCCACCCTCGCGCTGGGTGTCGTGGTTGTCGGTGAAGACCACCGCCTTCGAGCTCGACAGGTAGCCCCAGGACTCGCCGAAGTTCTTCAGGTACGCCAGCCGCTCGTTGTTGAACATCCGGGCCAGGTCCTTGCCGTACCGGAACTCGTGCACGTCGCCGTTGCCGGTGTACTCGGTCGGCTGGATCGGCTCACCGGCGCCGTAGATGACCTCCTGCACCAGGTACGCGCTGCGGGACAGCTTGGCCTTGATCGCGGCGATGTCGGCCGCCGGCATGTGCTTGCTGCCGTCCAGCCGGAAGCCGTCGACGCCGAGCGAGAGCAGGTCGTTGAGGTACGCGGCCAGCCGGCCGCGCACGTACTCCGACTCGGTCTTGAGGTCGGCGAGGTTGACCAGCTCGCAGTTCTGCACCTCGTACCGGTCGTTGTAGTTGGCGATGTCGTTGTTGCCGTTGCGGCCGCAGTAGTGGAAGTCCTGCGCCGAGTAGACACCCGGGTAGTTGTAGTGGCCGTACGACGAACCGGCCCAGCCGGTGCCGCCGTTGTCCTGCCCGGACATGTGGTTGACCACGGCGTCGACGATCACCTTGACGCCCGCGGCGTGACACGTGTTCACCATGGACTGGAACTGCGCGCGGGTGCCCTTGCGGGACTCGATCCGGTAGCTGACCGGCTGGTACGACACCCACCACGGGCTGCTGTTGACGTGCTCCTGCGGCGGGGACACCTGCACGTAGCCGTAGCCCTTCGGGCCCAGCGTGCTGGTGCACTCGGCGGCCACCGAGGTCCAGTTCCACTCGAAGAGCTGGACGATCACCTTCTTGGCGCCCGGGGTGGCGGCGGCGGCCGGGGGTGCCGCCGCGGTGACGGGTACGAGCAGGCTCGCGGCCAGACTCAGGGCGAGCGCGGCGGCGCGGCATCGGCGTCGATGCATCAGGACTCCTGCGGGGTGCGGGGGATGCGGGGGAGTGGAGCCTGTTTCAGTGCTGGCTTCTTGCAAGCCAGCCTGAAATTTTGCGGCAAGGTTACGAGCCTGTTGCAAAGTCTGTCAACGCATGGGCATCCGTCGTTGCGTCAGGCGCTACACGCGCGTCCGGGCTGGACGGTTCGAGAATCCGGCCGAGAAATTCGCCACCGGAGGTGATCCGTCCGCGCCGTCCCTCCGTACCTGAGTGGGGAGCAGGGTCGGCCGGTGGGGGCGCCGCCGCGAGACGATCGAGGAGCAGATGGCCCGGGCACAGCAGAACGAGAAGGCGACGACCGTCCGGACCACCAGCACCAGCCGTGGTGCCCGGACGATGTCGAAGTCCGCGATGGTGGCACTGACCGCCTCCGCACTCGGCCTCGCATGGGCGGGTGTGGAGCTGGCCGGCGCCGGCGGCGTCATGTACTCGTACGGATTCTTCTTCACCGAGTTCTTCGCCGGGGTGGTCGCCCTGGTCTCGCTCAGCATCACAGTGATGCTGGGCCTGCTCGCCACCGACCGCCTGGTGCTGCTCATCCGGCACCGCGTGCTGCTCCAGTCGGCGCACCGGGCCACCGGCGTGCTCGGCGTGGCCGGCCTGGTCTTCCACGTCATCACCAAGGTCGCGATCGGCCGGGCCGGGCCGACCGACGCCGTGGTGCCGTTCCTCAGCGGCAGCGGCCTCTACGTCGGACTGGGGACCGTCGCCGCGCTGCTGATGGTGGGCGTGCTCTGGACCGGCATCATCCGGGTCCGGTTCGCCGGGGTCGGCCCGAAGTGGTTCTGGCGCGCGCTGCACTCGATGGCGTACGTGTCCTGGCCGTTCGCGCTGGTGCACGGCCTCAACGCCGGCCGTCCGGCCGCCGCCTGGGTGGTGCTGAGCTACCTCGCCTGCGTGGTGCTCGTGGTGATGGCGCTGCTGGTGCGCGTCTCGGTCCACCTCGGCAAGCGCAGCCGCGAGCAGCACCAGGCGGTCGCGCTCAACAAGGCGATGGCCGGCAAGGGCGAGGAGCGTACCGGCGTGTTCGCCGCGCTCACCCGCAAGAAGGCCGCCGACAAGGAGGACAAGGGCGCCGGCCGGGGCCGCTGGGCCGAGGCGACCGCCACCTGGACCGCACCGGCCGGCACGGCCCGGCGGCGCGATCCGGAGCGGTTCGCCGTACCCGTGGTGCCGGAACCCGGATCGCTGCGCGAGCCGGTCCGCGCGGCCGCCGCCCGGCGGCGCGACGAGGAGCGCGAGCCCGTCGTCCGCGCCCGGGACGAGGAGACGGCGCCGGCCCGCCGGACCGACGGCGAGCGGCCCCGCCGCCGTCGCCGCGACGACGAGGAACGCGTGACCCGCCGGTCCCGGACCGGGGAGCGGGTGAGCCGCCGCTCCCGGGACGACGAGGACCTGGTCGCCCGGTACTCCGCGCCGCCGGAGAGCGGCGGCCGGCACTCGGCGCCCCCGGACACCGGCGGCCGCCACTCCGCACCCCCGGACAGCAGCCGGTACGCCACGGCGGCCGAGGTGGCCCGCTACTCCGCGCCGCCGCGCGCGACCGACGAGCCGGAGGAGCCGTGGGACAGCCCACGCCGCTGGGAGTCCCGCCCGGTCTCCGGTGAGCCGATCTCGGCCGGCCCGATCTCCGGCACCCCGGTCACGGCAGAACCGCTCAGCGGATCCGGCCGCCGCTACCGGGACGAGGAGGACGTGCCGGAGGAGCCGGACTACTGGCGCCCGCCGGCCCGCTACGCCGCCGACGAGGCGTTCGTCGACGACACCCCGACGCTCGTCGACCTCGCCTCCCGCCGGGCGATGCGCGCGGGCAAGGAGAGCCGGTCCAGCCGCCGCAAGCGGGCCGACGCGGACGCGGTCGACGGCGCGTACTGGGCCGGGCTGCGGGGTGAGGCCCGGTGAAGCGCACGACGGTCCCGCCGGTCGCCTGTGTCGGCGAACCCCGCCTGACCGCCGGGTTCGCCGAGTTCGGCCGGCTCGACCTGCTGGCCCACGAGGAGGTGCACGGCCCGATCGGCCCGATGGAACCGGCGGCGCTGCTGCGGCTCGCCGAGGCCATCGACCTCAAGGGCAAGGGCGGCGCGGGCTTCCCGTTCGCCCGCAAGCTGCGCGCGGTGCTGGAGTCCTGCGAGCGGCAGGACCTCGGTGCCGTGGTGGTCGTCAACGCCACCGAGGGCGAGCCGGCGAGCTGGAAGGACAAGGTGCTGCTCACCCGCGCCCCGCACCTCATCCTGGACGGCGCCGCGCTCGCCGCGTTCGCGCTCGACGCCGAGGAGATCGTGATCGGTGTGGCCGACGACGACGTGGGCCGGCCCTCGCTGACCGAGGCGTTGCAGGAACGGCGGATGCCGGTGCCCACCACGATCGTCACCGTGCCGCACCGGTTCATCTCCGGTGAGGGCGGCGCGCTGGTCAACGGCATCAACGGCCTGCCGCACATCCCGCCCGGCACGAAGAAGCGGTCCAGCGACTCCGGCGTCGGCGGGCTGCCCACGCTGCTGTCCAACGCCGAGACGTACTCCCAGCTCGCCGTCGCCGCCCGGATCGGCCCGTACGAGTACGCCGCGCTCGGCACCGACGACGAGCCGGGCACCGTGCTGCTCACCGTCACCGGGTCGGCGAAGCGCCCCGCCGTGGTGGAGTGCGCCGCCGGCACCCCGCTGCGCGAGATCCTCGACCTGTGCGAGGTGCCGCCCGGCCCGGGCATCCTGATGGGCGGCTACCACGGTAAGTGGATCACCGCGGCGGCCGCCGAGCGGGCCGAGGTGTCCCGCAAGGGGCTCACCGCCGTGGGCGGCACGCTCGGCGCCGGCATCATCGTGCCGCTCGGCGCCGACACCTGCCCGCTCGGCGAGGCCGCGCAGGTGGTGCGGTACCTGGCGGGCGAGTCCGCGGGGCAGTGCGGCCCGTGCAAGATGGGCCTGCCCGACCTGGCCCGCTCGGTCGACCTCGCAGTCTCCGGCAGCGCACCGGTCGAGCTGGTCCGCGCCGCGGCCGGCGACGTCAAGGGCCGCGGCGCGTGCAGCCACCCGGACGGCACCGCCCGGTTCGCACTGTCCGCGATGGAGGTGTTCGCCGACGACCTGCGGCTGCACGCCACCGGCGAGGGCTGCGGCAAGCGGGTCAAGGGCATGATGGGCCTGCCCGGCGCGCCCGACGGCAACCCGCAGAAGCTCACCCTGGACTGGTCGCGCTGCGACGGGCACGGGCTGTGCGCGCACGTGGTGCCGGACTTCATCCGGCTCGACGGCAACGGGTATCCGGCGTTCCCACCCACCCCGGTGCCGACGTGGCTGCGCGAGGGCGCGCTCAAGGCGGTCAAGGTCTGTCCCGAGCTCGCGCTCCGCCTGGTCCGGGCCGAGTAGAACCCAGGAGCCGCCGATGCGTACCGCCGTTCGTGTCACCGCCGCCGCCGTGCTGGCCGCCACGCTCGCCGCCGCGACCGCCTGCGCGGCCGGCCCCGAGGGCGGCGCACCGGCGGGCGCGGTGGCCCCCGAGTCCCCGGCCCCCGCGTCCCCGGCTCCCGCGTCCCCGGCCGTCGCGTCGCCGGCGTCCGCGTCACTCGCCTCGGTGCCGGCCACGCTGTCGTTCACCGGCAAGACCCTCGACGGTACGGCGTTCAACGCCGCCACCCTGGCCGGGCGGCCGGTGGTGCTGTGGTTCTGGGCGCCCTGGTGCGCCACCTGCGCCAGCCAGGCGTGGACGGTGGCCGAGATCGCCCCGGCCTACCGCGACACGGTTCCCGTCGTCGGCGTCGCCGGGCTCGGCGAGCAGAAGGCCATGAAGTCGTTCGTCACCGAGTTCGACCTGGGCGGCACGACACAGATCGACGACCGGGCGGGCGTGCTGTGGCGCCGGTTCAAGGTGGCCGAACAGAGCACGTTCGTCGTCCTGGATCGCACCGGCCGGGTCGTCCACAAGGGATTCCTGGACGGCGAGGCGCTGACCCGGCAGGTCGAGACGCTGGCCCGGGGATGACCGGCACGCTGCTGCTCGCCCTGACCGCCGGCATGCTCGGCGCGGTCAACCCGTGCGGCTTCGCGATGCTGCCCGCGTACCTCTCGTTGCTCGTCGCCGGCCCCGACGGCGGGCGCGGCGCGGTCCGCCGCGCGCTCACCGCGACGGCCGGGCTGACCCTCGGGTACGTGCTGGTGTTCGGCGCGTTCGGGCTGGCCCTGGCACCGGCGGCGGACTGGCTGCGGCCGCGGCTGCCGTGGCTGACGGTGACGCTCGGCGTGCTGCTGGCGCTGGCCGGGTGCTGGCTGCTCGCCGGCCGGCGGCTGCCCGCGCCACGCCCGTTACGCGTCGCACCCCGGCTCACCCGCACCTGGCCGTCCATGGCGCTGTTCGGCGCGGCGTACGCGCTCACGTCGCTGACCTGCGCGATCGCGCCGTTCCTGGCGATCGTGGTGACCAGCCTGCGGGCCGGGTCGCCGCTGCGCGGGCTGGCGCTGTTCGGCGCGTACGCGCTGGGGATGGCGCTCGTGGTCGGGGTGGCCGCGCTCGCCGTGGCGCTGCTGCGCGGCCGGGTCGTGGCCCGGTTGCGCGGCGCCGGCGCGTGGGTGCCGCGGCTGAGCGGCGTGGTGCTGCTGGTCGCGGGCGGCTACGTCGCCTGGTACGGCTGGTACGAGGTACGCCTCGCCCAGGGTCGCTACGACGCCTTCACCGACCCGGTCATCCGCACCGCCGCCGACATTCAGCAGACCGTGGTGAACGCCGTCGACGCTCTGGGCCCCGCCGTCCTCGCGGCCCTCCTGGCCGCGCTCCTCCTCGCCGCCCTCACCCGCCCCCGCCCCCACTCCCGCCCCCGCGATCTTGCAGTTGGTGCCCCGGCAGAAGGGGTGAACCGGACTTCTGGCGGGCCGCAAGTGCAAGATCGCGGGGGAGGGGCGGAGGCGGGGGAGCGGGTCAGCGCGGGGTGAGGCGGTCGGTGCCCAGCTTGTCGCGGAGGACCTCCGGGACCACCACCGAGCCGTCGGGCTGCTGGTGCTGCTCCAGGATGGCCGGGAACAGGCGGCTGGTGGCGAGCGCCGAGCCGTTGAGCGTGTGCACGAAACGGGTCTGCTTCGCGCCCGGCTCGCGGTAGCGGATGGCCGCCCGGCGGGCCTGGTAGTCGCCGGCCCAGGAGACCGACGACACCTCCTTGTACTTGCCGGTGCTCGGCATCCACACCTCGACGTCGAGCGTCTTCTTCATCGAGGCGCTCGCGTCACCGGCGGCGAGCAGGCTGGTCTGGAAGTGCAGACCGAGCTTGTCGACCAGGCCCTCGACGTGCCCGACCATCGCCTCCAGCGCCTCGCCCGCCTGCTCCGGCAGCGTGAACTGGAAGATCTCCACCTTGTTGAACTGGTGGCCGCGCACGGTGCCGCGCTCGTCGGAGTGCGAACCGGCCGCCTCGCGCCGGTAGCACGGCGTGTACGCGAACGCCTTCAACGGCAGCTTCGGCGTCTCCAGGATCTCGTCCTGGTACGCGCCGAGGATCGCCGTCTCCGCGGTGGGCAGCAGGAACTGGCCGCGCGAGGACGACTGCTTGTCGATGTGGTAGACGTCGTCGTGGAACTTCGGGAACTGCCCGGCGGCGAAACCGGCGCTCTCCAGCAGCAGGTGCGGCGGGAGCAGGAACTCGTAGCCGGCCTGGATGTTCTGCTCGATCAGCCAGTTCACCAGCGCCCACTCCAGCCGGGCGCCGAGACCGGTGTACATCCAGAAGCCCGAGCCGCCGAGCTTCACGCCCCGCTCGTGGTCGACCAGGCCGAGCGCACGGCTCAGCTCCACGTGGTCGCGTACCTTCTCGATGGCCGGCGCCTCGCCGAACGTGCGCACCACCCGGTTGGCCTCCTTGCCCCCGGCGACCACGTCGTCGGCGGGCAGGTTCGGCAGCTCGCTCATCGCCGAGCGGAGCCGGGACTGCACCTCGTCGAGCTGGGACTCCAGCTCCGCGAGCTGCTTGCGCTCGGCCTCCGGGGCGACCGGTTGCGGCGTGCCGCCGGACCGTTTCGCCTCCGCGTACGCGCGCGCCTCGGCCTTGCGGCGCTGCCGCTCGGCGTCGATCTCCGTGATCAGGGCGCGTCGCTCCTGGTCGAGCCGCTGGATGTCGTCCAGCGCCCGGGTGACCTCGGCGGGATCCAGACGCTTCGCCAGCGCGGTCGCCACCGCCTCGCGATCCTTCCGGATCAACTCCATGTCGAGCATGCTGCTCGTACGCCTCCGTCCAGGCAGTCAGGTGGGACCTCCAGATGCTACCGTCGCGCCCCCGCCGCCCCGGCCCGGCCCGCGCAGCCCGCCGCCGCAAGGCCCTTTCCGGTGACGGTGCGTGGTGGTTGAGCCGTCGACAGGGCGTGTTCACATTGCGTGATGGTGCTCCGATGCCCGTGCCGGCCCATTGCCGGTCGCCAGTCCGCTGAACTGGTCAATCTCGCGGATCCGTTCTCCGGCCGACATGCCCCTCCGGCGACTTTGCTCTGCAGCCACCGACGCGGCGTTCGACGGAGCGTCAGCGTTGCGTGGATGGCTGCAGAGCAAAGTGCGCGAGGGGTGAAGGGTGGGGGCGGCGGTGTGGTCACGCACGGTCACTGATTCCTGCCGAGGTGCGGGGCCGGGACCGGCGAGCGCGGGCCGGAGACCGGAGCGTCAGAGGCGCACCGGCATCAGGACCGAGAAGGCGTCCGCGTCGTCGGCCCGCCGCACGGCCAGCGGGGCGATCGGGCCGTCCAGCTCCAGCACGAGCTGGCCGTCGCCGGACCCCAGCGCGTCCAGCAGGTACTCCCGGTTCACCGCCACCCGAAGCGCATCCGGGCCACCGGCGCCACCCGCACCAGCCGCGCCGTCGGCGCCACCCGCGCCGCCCGCGTCGACCACGGCGTTCGGGTCGACCAGGCGCAGCTCGCCCCGGCCGTCCAGGCCGAGCGCCACCACCTCGTGCTCGACGCCCTCGTGCGCGCGGTGGCAGACCGGGACGCCGTCGGCGGTGAGCGCCGCGCGCAGCGCCGCGCCGTCGAACGGGATCCGGTACGCGGGCACGTCGCCGAGCTGTGCCCGCAGCAGCCGCCGGTAGTCAGGGAAGTCGTACGGCAGCGGTTCGGCGGTCACCGGGCGGCCCGCCACCGTGACCGTCACCCGGTCGGCGGCGACGACGACCTCGGCGGTCCCCGCACCTTCGGCGCCCAGCAGCGCGCGGAGTTCGTCCACCGGTGCCACCGGCAGCAGCGCGCTCACCGGCGGGCCGTCGACGGTGCCGGCGACGCGGGCCACCGCCAGCCGGTGCCGGTCGGTGGCGACCAGCCGGACCCCGTCCGGCTCGACCTCCACCAGCACGCCGGACAGGACCGGCAGGTCGGGGTCGGCGCCGACGGCGAAGCGTACGGCGTCCACGGCGGCGGCGAGGTCGGTGCGGGACAGCACGAGGCGGGTGGTCACGATGGTCTCCTCCGGGTCGATCAGGCTGCGGATCCGGGAGAGTTCGCGACGGGCGTCGGCCAGGCCGTCCTCCAGGCGGCGCAGGTGCGCGTCCAGCAGCCGGTGCACCTCGGCCGGCCGGTGCCGGTGCCGCAGCGCCTCGGCGATGCCGGCCAGCGGCATCCCCACCCGGCGCAGCCCGGCCACCAGGCGGGCCGGGTCCACCTGCTCCTCGGTGTACCAGCGGTAGCCGGTGACCTGGTCCACCCGGGCCGGGGCCAGCACGCCGGAACGGTCGTAGAACCGTAGTGCGCTGACCGTCAACCCGCTGGCCCGGGCCAGTTCGCCGATGCTGCGAAGCTCGCTCTCCACGGCCGTCATCCTGTGACCTCAAGCGGGTCGAGGGTCAACCTCACGCCGGCAGGGTGCGGAACGTGATGCCGGCGCGTACCAGCCGGTCCAGCAGCGCGTCGCCCATCGCGGCGACGGGCGTGACCTGCCCGGCGGTCTCCGGCAGGTCGTCGAAGGCCAGGCAGAGCGCCGACTCGGCGAGCATCTTGGCCGTCTCGTCGTAACCCGGGTCGCCGCCGGCCACCTCGGTCACCACCCGCCGGCCGCCGCCGGTGCCCACGAACCGCACCCGGAACCACGACTTGGCCCGCTGCTCGGCGGTCGGCCCCTGCCCGGAGGCGAGCCGCCCGAGCAGCCAGCGCCGCGTCGGCGCCACCTTCACCAGCCCCACCACGCCGGCCAGCCCGACGCCGGCCACGAGCACCGTGGGCAGCCGCTTCATCGCCGCGAAGTGCCGGTAGCGGAAGTCCGGGCCGTACTCCGGGCGGGCCGCCGCGGACCGGCGGACCACCTGCGGGTCGATGGTGGGCAGCGGCACCGCCCACTGGCCGAACTCGCGTACCCGGCCGACCTTGCCCGGCACCGCGCGGACCCGGCGTCCCTCCGGGCCTGGCTCCATCGCCCGGCGGGCCCGCGCCGCGCGGCTCATCTCACCGGTACGGGAGAACGCGGTGAGCGCCGAGTGGTACGTCCCGGCGGAGAACCGGCCACCGGCCCGGACGTACCCGTCCACGGCGATCGGCCCGTCGGCCGGCAGTTGCTTGACCGTGTACCAGACGCCCAGGTCGTGCGGGATCGAGTCGAAGCCGCAGGCGTGCACCAGGCGTGCCCCGGTGCGCACCGCCTCGGCGTGGTGCCGCACGTACATCCCGTCGACGAACTCCGGCTCACCGGTGATGTCGAGGTAGTCGGTGCCGGCCGCGGCGCAGGCGGCCACCAGCGGCTCGCCGTGGTGCACGTACGGGCCGACGGTCGTGGCCACCACCCGGGCGCTCTCCGCCACCGCGCGCAGCGACGCCGGGTCGGTCACGTCGGCGGTGAGCAGTGGCAGGTCGGCCAGGGCCGGGTCGACGGCGGTCAACCGGTCCCGCACCGCGGCCAGCTTGTCCGGGTTGCGCCCGGCGAGGGCCCAGCGCAGCCGGTCCGGCGCGTGCCGGGCCAGGTACTCGGCGGTCAGCCCGCCGGTGAAGCCGGTGGCGCCGAACAGGACGAGGTCGTACGGACGGTCTGCGCGCATCCGCCGAGTGTGCCATCCACGGCGCTCACCTTCACGGTGTGAAGACCACCCGGACGCAGCCGTCGGTCCTGTCCCGGAACAACGCGTACCCCTCGGCGCCGCGCTCCAGCGGCATCCGGTGGGTGGCCAGATGCTCGGTGACCAGCTCGTCGCGGGCCATCCGCTCCAGCAGCGCCGGGATCGCGGCACCGCCCCGGCGCCGGGCGGCGCGGACCGCGAGCCCTTTGTCCGCGAGCGCGCCGAGCGGGAACCGGTCCACGAATCCGGGCCGGGCGTCGAGCACCACCACCACGCCGCCCTTGCGGCAGGCGTGCACCGCCTCGCGCAGCGCCGCCCCGCCGTCCGGCTCGGCCGCCGGCCACCGCACCGGCGCGGCCGGCACCCCGGAGGCGTCGACGCACACGTCCGGCCCTCGGCCGCCGCTGCGTTCGCGCAGCTCGGCGAGCACGTCCACGTACCTGTGGTTGAGCGCCTCCACGCCGTCGTGCCCGGTGACCATCCGCAGCCGGTCGTCCCGGTCGTCGACGACCACCACCCGGTCCGCGCCCCGGGCCACCGCCGCGTCGGCGGTGAGCTGGCCGACCGCGCCCGCACCCCACACCGCCACCACGTCGCCGGGGGCGACCTCGCCCAGCTCGGCGCCGTACCAGCCGGCCGGCGCGGCGTCGGCGGCGAACACCGCCCGCTCGTCGCTCACCGACTCCGGTACGGCGAACGCGCCCACGTCGGCGTACGGCACCCGCACGTACTCGGCGTGGCCACCGGCGAAGCCGCCCAGGCGGGCCGGCCGGCCGTAACCGCCGGCGGACGGCTGCCCCCACGCCGGCTCGGCGGTCACGCCGCTCGTGCCGTTGTCACAGCAGGCCGGCAGCCCCTGCCGGCAGAACCAGCACGCCCCGCAGGCCACCGCCGCGCCGACCACCACCCGGTCGGCGACCCGGTGCCGGCGTACCTCCGGACCGACCTCGACCACGTCGCCGAGGAACTCACGTCCGAGCACCTCCCCGGCGGACGCCTCGGGCACCCGCCCGCCCAGCAGCGGCAGGTCCGCGCCGCACGTGGTGCTGCGCCGGACCTGGACGATCATGTCCTGGGCGTTGCGCAGCTCCGGGTCCGGGACGCGGCGCACCTCCACGAGGCCGGCCCCGGCCCAGCACAGCGCCCTCACGTCGGCGTCCCCGGCCGGTCCAGTGGCGAACGGTCCGCCCGCAGCACCTCGCCGGTCTCCAGGAGCTGCTTGGTCTGCCGCAGCACCTGCCGCAGGAACCGGCCCGGGTCGTCGCCGACCAGGTGCGCGGCGAACCCCGGGAGCGTGCACTCCCCGCCCAGCGGGCGGATCGCCAGTTCGGTGCCGCGCCCGCCGGGGGCCGGACGGGCCCACACCTCGACCGCGCCGTCGAGGCGGCGCAGCGGCTCGGGCCACCGCCCCGCCGGGAGCACCTGTTCGGGCGCCGCGGCCACCGTCACCACCTGCCACCGGCCCGGCCGCGGATCCGTGCCGGCCCGCCGCGCGCGGCGGCGGGCCAGCACCCGTGCGCCCGCCGGAGCCAGCACCCGTGCCCCCGCCAGCGCCAGCGCGCCGGCCGCCAGCCGTCTGCTCCGCGCCACCCGACCTCCCGCCGTTTTCCGGGCGGCCGGCGCTCCGGCCGGCCGCCCCGCGTGCCTACAGGGTGCGCGGCGCCCGGGTGAGCGGGGTTCGCCCGGAAGGGGTGAACCGGCGCGGTGCGGGTAACCGCTGCCCGCACCGACGGGGGGAGGGACGCATGCCGGAGGAGGCAGACCAGGTCGTCACCGCACGGAGCGGCACAAGCGACATCACCGGTACGCCCGATCTGCTCACCACCGGCCTCGATTCACCCGATGTCGCCGGTGGTGCGCTGCCGGGTGGCCCGCCGTTGCTGGCGTCCCGGTTGACGCCGCCCGTGCCGCCCGAGCCGGTCCTGCTGCGTCCCCGGCTGCTGGACCGGCTGGAACAGGGCGCGTCGGGCCCGTTGACGCTCGTCTGCGCGCCGGCCGGCTGGGGCAAGACGACGCTGCTGTCGACCTGGGCGCAGGGGGAGCGGGAGGGGCCGGCGCCGGCCTGGGTGACGGTGGCCGCGGGGGAGACCACCCGGCGGCTCTGGGGCTACCTCGCGGCGGCCCTGCGTACCGCCGCCGCCGACGACCCGGACGACGGGCCGCCGCCGGTGCCGGACGGACCGCCCCGGCCCGAGCAGCTCGAAACGCTCGCCGCCGCGCTCGCCGCACGGGAACGACACGTGCTGCTGGTCCTGGACGACCTGCACCGGGTCACCGATCCGGCCGCCCTGACCGGGCTGGAGTTCCTGCTCCGGCACACCGACGGCCGGCTGCGGCTGGTGGCCGGCGCGCGCAGCGAACCACCGCTGGCGCTGCACCGCTGGCGGCTGGCCGGCGAGCTGACCGTGATCGGCGCCGACGACCTGGCGTTCACCGCCGACGAGGTGGCCGACCTGCTCGTCGCGCACGGCGTGTCGGTGCCCGCCCCGGCCGTGGCCCGGCTGGCCGAGCGCACCACCGGCTGGCCGGCCGGGCTGCGCTTCGCCGCGCTCGCGCTCGGGGACGGCGCCGACCCGGCGCGCGCCGTGGACCGGTTCGCCGGTGACCAGCCGGATGTCGCCGCGTACCTGCGGGACGAGGTGCTCGCCCCGCTGGAACCGGTGACCCGCGACGTCCTGCGCCGGGTGGCGGTGGCCGTCGCGGTCCACGCCGACCTGGCCGCCGCGCTGACCGGGCGGCCCGACGCCGGGCACCTGCTCGCCGAGGCGGCCCGGGAGGGCGGTTTCCTGCACCAGGACGGCGGCAACCCGCAGTGGTACCGGCCGCACCCGCTGCTGGCCGACGTGCTGCGCGACGAACTGGACCGGCTGCCCGCCGACGAGGTGCGCGAGCTGCACCGGCGCGCCGCCGGCTGGTACGCCGGCCACGACCGTCCGGCCGAGGCGCTGCGGCACGCGCTTCTCGCCGGTGAGTGGGCCGACGCCACCGAGCTGCTCGTGACCCGCTGGCCCGAGCTGGCGCCGGACGAACCGGCCGCCGTACCGGCCCCACCCGAGCCGCCGGCCGAGGCGGTCCGCCGGGATCCGGAGCTGGCGCTGGCCGCGGCCGCCGAGCGGGCGTACGCCGGGGACCGTGCCGCCGCCGACGTGCAGCTGCGGCGCGCGCTGGCCGACGCCGCCGACCTGCCCGCGCCGCGCCGCGACCGGTTCGGCCGGCTGGCCGCCGCCGTGGAGCTGAGCCTCGCCCGGCTCGGCGGCGACCACGAGGAGGTACGCCGGGCGGCCGATCGCCTGCTGGCCACCGTCGCGGCGGAGGAGTCCCCGAGCGGCCCGGACGCCGGCGGTGCCGTCGCCGGTGATGTCGGCGATCCGCGCGCCGGGACGGCCGAGCGGGAGGACGTGCGCGCGGTGGCCGGTGCCGCGCACGGGCTGGCCGCGCTGGCCGAGGGGGAGCTGCCCACCGCCCGGGACCGGTTCGCCACCGCCCGGGAGGCGGCACGGCGGGCGGGGCGGCCGCGTACCGAGCTGCTCTGCGTCAGCCGCTCGGCCCTGCTGGAGGCGGCCCGGGGCGCGCTGCGGGCCGCCGAGGAGCTGGCCCGGGAGGCGCTGGCGATGCCGCCCTGCCAGGGCTGGTCGTCCCGGTCCGACTGCGGCTACGCGTACCTGGCGCTGGCGCTCGTGGACTGGCAGCGGGACCGGCCGGCGGAGGCCACGGCCCACCTGGCGCTCGCCGGGCCGGCCGGCGCGGAGCCGGGCGGCGCCGCGCTCACCGCGCTGTGCCGGGCCGGGCTGCTGGCCGACGGCGGCGACCCGGGCGGCGCGCTGCGCACGCTCGCCGAGGCGCGGACCGCCGCGCCCGGCCCGGAGCTGGGCGAGTGGCTCGCCGCCGACGAGGCACAGGTACGCGCCGTCGTCGGCGACGTCGACGGCGCCCGGGCGCTGCTCGACGCGGCGGGCGACGGGCCGGCGCCGGCGACGGCGGCCGCGCGGCTGCGGCTGCGCGCCGGGGACGCCCGGGCCGCCGAGCGGGCGCTGCCCGACTGGACCGCACCCGGGGCGGCGGACTGGCCGCTGCCGGTGCGGCTGGGCGCAGGGCTGCTCGACGCGGCGCTCGCCGGCGCGTCCGGTGACGCCCGGCGGGCCGGCCGGCTGCTGGAGGAGGTGCTGGCACTGGCCGAACCGGGCGGCTTCCGGCGCGTCTTCACCCGGGCCGACCCCGGGGTACGGGACCTGCTCGCCGCGCGGCTGGACTCCGGCACCGCGTACTGGGCGACGGTGAGCGAGCTGGTCCGGGGCGTGGACGCGCAACCGGCGGCCGCGACGGCCGACGGTCCGGCCCGGACGCTCGACGAGCCGCTCACCGAGCGGGAGCTGACCATCCTGCGCTACCTGCAGAGCATCCTGTCCAACGTGGAGATCGCCGCCGAGCTGTCACTGTCGGTCAACACGGTGAAGACGCACGTGCGCAACATCTACCGCAAGCTCGACGCGACCCGCCGGCGGGACGCCGTCCGGCGGGCGCGCGAGCTGCGATTGATCTGATCGTTGCTCAGCCGTCGTCGGTGGCGGCGTCCACCACGGCCAGCAGTTCGGCCAGGTCGTAGCCGCCGTCGTGGCGGACGTCGTTGACGAACAACGTCGGGGTGCCGTTGACGCCGCTGCGGATGCCGCCGACGAAGTCCTGCCGGACCCGGTCGGCGTACTCCTGCCGGCCGACCTCCCCGGCGATCTCCTCCGGCGACAGGCCGATCTGCTCGACGCCCAGCGACAGGTGCACCGGGTCGAGCTGGTCCTGGTGCTGGTAGAGCCAGTCGTACATCTCCCAGAACCGGCCCCGGGCGGCGGCGGCCTCGGCGGTCTCCGCGGCGCTCTCCGCGTACGGGTGGACGTTGGTGATCGGGAAGTGCCGGTACGCCAGCCGCACCGTGTCGGCCCGCTGGCGCAGCACCTCGGTCAGGTTCGGGTACGCGGCGCCGCAGAACCGGCACTGGAAGTCGCCGTACTCGACGATCGTGACCGGCGCGTCCACCGGCCCGCGGACATGGTCGCGTTCGGTCACCGGGATCCGCAGTCGTGCGGTGGTGACCTGAAGGGGCGTGGTCATCCGGCACTCACCCGCCGATCCGAGTCCAGGCTTTCGAGCGCGTCGAGGATCCCGTCCACGCCCGGGTTCACCTCGGGCGGGGACAGGTGGCTCCAGGCCACCCGGCCGTCCGGGCCGACCACCACGAGTGCCCGGTCCGACTGCCCGTTCGGCGCGTACGCGCCGTACCTGCGCGACACCTCACCCTTGGGCTCGAAGTCGGCGAGCAGCGGGAACCGGATGCCCCGGCTCTCGGCGAAGGCCCGGTGCGAGTCGACGCTGTCCACCGAGATGCCCAGCAGCACCGCGTCGTACCGCTCCAGCTCGGGCAGGGCGGCCTGGTACAGGGTCATCTGCTCGCCGCAGACCGGTGACCAGTCCGCCGGGTAGAAGGCGAGCACCACGGGACGGCCCCGGAACTGCCCGGGGCCCACCTCGCGCCCGTCCGGCGCCGCCGGCAGCGTGAACCCGGGCGCGGCCTGCCCGGGTGTGATCAGCCCGTTCGGATCACTCATGCCTCCCACCATGGCCGCGACCCGGGTGAGGCGGGCTCACCCGGGCGGGGTGGTTCCGGTCAGCGCACGACGAGGTGGTTGTGCACCTCCCGGATGCCGGGGGCGTTCCACACCACCCGCTCGATCTCCTCGCGCTCGCCGGCCGAGTGGACCTGCCCGTCCAGCAGCACCGTGTCGCCGTGCACCCGCACGTCGACCTCCTCGGCCTCGGTGGCGCGGTTGCGGGCCAGCGCGTCCACGATCCGCTCGGCCAGGTCGCGGCCGTCGGCGTGCACCGCCGGGCGTACGGCGATGCCGTTGCTCACCCCGCGTACGCCGGTGAGCCGGGCGACCGACCGTTCGGCGGCCCGCCGCTGGTACTCCCACTCGACCTCGCCGTGCAGCGTGACCCAGCCGTCGGCCACCGTCACCTGCAACGCCTCGATCGGCACGAACGCGTCCCACTCCAGCGCCCGTACGGCCGCGACGGCGATCTCCGGGTCCTCCCGCCCGGCCGCGGTGTCGATCCGGACGGCGAGGTCGTTGGCGACCGCACGGACCCGGGTGACCCGGTGCGCGGCCCGCTCGGCGGCCCACTTCTTGGCGTAGCTGTCCACCCGGCCGGTGAGCGTCACCACGCCCTCGGTGACGGTCACCCCGATCTCGTCCGGGCCGACCCGCGGCTCCCAGGTCAGCTCGTCGAGCACGGCGGTCTGGATGTCCCGGTCGGTACGCGTGACCGTGTCGGTGGCCATCCGGCTCTCCCTCCCGTCGATCGCGGCGCGGGCACGTGGTCCCGCACCCGCGATCCTGCGCGTGTCCCGGGTGAGCCGCCCTCGCCCGGTCCGGGTGAGGCAGCACGACGGCCGCTCCCGGGAGCCCCGGGAGCGGCCGTCGTCGCGTCGTACTGTGCGGGTCAGCCGTCCAGGCCGGCCGGGGAGTTCGGCCGGTCCACGTCCACGAACTCGATCTCGTCCGCGGCGCGGTCCCGGCTGCCGGCGGCGCGCGCCGCGGTCCCGGCGGCCCAGCCGATCGCCGCGCCGGCGAGCGCCGCCGCGATCAGCAGCGTCCAGGGCAGCGCGGGCCGGCGGCCGGCGAGCGCGTCGAACGCGAGACCGGCCCGGCGGCGTGCCTCCTCGGCGGCGCTGCCGACCAGGTCGGTGGCGTCGTCGGCCAGGCCGGAGGAGCTGCGGCGGGCGGTACGGGTGGCGTCGCGCACGCTGTCACCGGCGGAACCGGCGGCGGAGAGCAGGTGCTGCCACGCCTGGTCGGCGACCCGCTCGGCCTTGCCCCGGCGGTCCAGCAGGTTGGATCCGAACATCGTTCTACCTCCTCGGGTGCCGAAGGCCGGCGGCCACTTCGGACTCCGGTGTCCATCCGGCGGGTTCACTGTCTCGGGCAGTGCCCCACCGGCACGCCCGGCAAACCATGTCCGGGTCACGGGCGGGCCGGGCAGCGAACGGGACGAACCACCCGAACGCGCCGGGACCGGTGCCCACGGGACGTGCGTGCGCCCGCTACCCTGGTCGGCGGATCGGCCGGGCCCGCCCGGCCGCAGGGTTGGCCGCGGCCCGCCCTGAAGGGGAAACTGGAACCCGGAGGTCCGGATTGGGTACGCCCAGGTGTGCCCAGTTCGCGAATTGCTCATCCCGGGGGGTGGCGACCGGGCCGTCGGAGGAATACGCTCGGTCGCGGCCCGCGTACTGATGAGGCGCCCGTCATGGGCGAGTGGAGGTGCTCGCGTGAGCCTGTCGATCGTGAAGTCGGTGCGGCCGGGTGGTGTCGTCCAGATCGCGCCCCGTGGGGAGATCGACGTCGACACCGCGTACGAGGTGCGGGAAGCGATCGCCGAAGTGCTCGCGAAGGGCCGCCCCTCGCGGATCGAGCTGAACATGCGGCTCGTCACGTTCATCGACTCGGTCGGCATCAGCGCCATGGTCGCGGGCTTCCAGACCTGCGAGGTCAGCGGCGTCAAGCTGGTGGTCACCGAGCCGAGCCGGTTCGTGCACCGGCAGCTCTGGGTGACCGGCCTGCTCGGCCTGTTCGGCGCGCCCGAGCCGTGGTTCGCCGACGACACCCCCGAGGTGCTGCCCGGCGCCTGAGCGCCGTTCACACCCCCTGCTGCCAGGGGACCTTCTACCCGTTGCCAGTCCGGCGTCGGTACGGGACGATCGTCGCGACGCACGACGGCGAGGGGGCCCGCTTGCAGAGCAGCGACAGCTTCAGCTACACCGTGCAGGCCCGGTGCACCCGGGCCGAGGCGGTGGCGCTACTGGGTGACCTGAGTCGCCAGGGTGAGCTGCATCCGCTGATCGTCCGGGTCCGGAAGCTGCCGGCCCGGCCGGGCGCGCTGGCCAGCTACGCGATCACCGACCGGCTGCAACTCGGCCCGCTGCACTTCCCGGTCACGTACCAGGCGGACGTGTTGATCGCCGGCGAGGACGAGGTCGTCACCGTGGCGCGTCAGCAGCCCGCGACGACGGTCCGCAACCACACGCGCCTGCGCGACGAGCCCGACGGCACGGTACGCATCGACGTGGAGATAACGCTCACCGCGCCGGCACCGCTGTTCGGGTACGCGTTCCGCCAGGCCCGGGCGGCTCACCTGGGCCTGGCGGCGCGTCTCGGAGCGACCCTGGAGGGCCGGCCGGCCTGATCCGGCCGCCCTCCAGGGCGCGCTCAGTACACCGACAGGTGCACGTGGTTGGTGTGGTCGCTGGACGGGTCGCCGTTGCCGCCGCTGTACGACTTCCACCCGCTGCTGGGCAGCCAGATCTGCTTGAACCAGATCACGTAGAGCACGGCGAGCGGGTCGGCGTTGCGCACGAAGTACGCGGCCAGGTTGTTGCCGTACGTCCGGTCGCCGCCGGTGGCCACGCCGCCGAAGCCGCTCTTCTGCGCGGCGAAGTCGCAGGCGCGCCCCTTCGGGTGCTCACCCGAGCCGCTGGGCCGGTGGCAGGAGACGTACCGGGTGAAGCCCGCCGCCTTGGCCTGTTGCAGCGCGTGCAGCGTGCGCGGGGTGATGCAGCCGTTCGCCGGGGTCGGGTCGTTGACGCTGCACGACTCCGACGGCCAGGAGCCGTCCGAGTTGCGCGGCGCGGGCTTCGCGTTCTTGCTGGAGGTGCCCTGGACGCTGCCACCGCCGCTGCTGCTGCGCGAGGCCCGGTCGTTCGCCACCTCGAGGGCGCGCTCGGCCTGCTCCTTGCGCTTGCCCATCACCGCCACCTGCTTGCGCTGCTCGCGGATCTCCCCGTCGAGCTGGGCGCGGGTGCGGGTGGCCTCGTCCCGGGTGGCGATCAGGTCGCGCAGCGTACGGTCCTCGTGCGCGGCGACCTGCTCCAGCGCGGCGGCCCGGTCCATGAAGCCCTCCGGGCTGCTGCTGCCGAGCAGCGCCCCGGCGGTGCCCAGGCGGCCGTTGCGGTACGCCACGGCGGCGATCTCGCCGACCTTGGCGTCCCGGACGGTCAGTTCGGCGCCGACCGTCTTGAGTTGTTCGTTGAGTTGCTTCTGCCGGTTCACCGACCGGTTGAGCGCGGCCTTCGCCTCCAGCCAGCCCTTGCTGGCCGCGTCGAGCTGGGCGCGCAGTTCGGGCGTGCCGCCCTCGTCGTCGCCGGGCGCGGCGGCGAGCAGGCCGGTCGCGGGCGCCGCCGAGGCGGGGGAGGCCGGAACGGTCGCGACGCCGAGGGTCAGCGTCGCGACGAGCAGGGCCGCCAACCGGGCGGCCGTCCGTCGTACAGGTGCCACTGGGGGCATTCACACGTCCTTCCGTCAGCGCCGACCGGGTTAGCTGACGGGTTCGGGACGGAAGATCCCTACCGCTGACGCGGATGCACCCCACGTACGTGGTTCCCCGGCTCGTCCCTGCGGACGATTAGGCGACGGCCGCCCCACCGGGGCCGGTGGCGCCCGCGGGTGCGGCCGCGACCGAGACTACCGGCGCTGCCCGGGCACGGCTCCGTGGAGCAGTGCCACTAGGCGGGGCAAAACCGGCATAAGACTACATTAGCCACAGCGATTTAAGTGTGTCCTAATCACCACTCGGTCTGTCCGCACACTCCGGCCGACGCTCCGGGTTCGACCTGCAACGTGGCGTGATCGATGGAGAAGTCCTCGTGCAGGGCGGCCCGCGCGGCGGCCAGCACGCCGGCCGGGTCCACGCCCGGGTCGGTGGTCAGGTGCGCCGAGGCCACCTCCATGCCCGAGGTGAGCGTCCAGACGTGCAGGTCGTGCACCTCGGCCACGCCGGGCACGGCGGCCAGCCGGTCGTGCACGGCGGTCACCTGGAGGTGTTCCGGCGCGGCCTGCACCAGGATGCGCAGCGCGGCCCGGCCGAGCCGCCAGGTGCGCGGCAGGATGAACAGGCCGATCCCGACGGCGACCAGCGGGTCCGCCCACCACCAGTCGGTCACCGCGATGACCAGCGCGGCGGCGATCACGCCGAGCGAGCCGAGCAGGTCGCCGAGCACCTCCAGGTACGCCCCGCGCAGGTTGATGCTCTCCTTCGACCCGGCGCGCAGCAGCGCGAACGCGACGATGTTGGCGAGCAGGCCGAGCACCGCCACCACCAGCATCGGGCCGGCCAGCACCTCCGGCGGCTCGCCGAAGCGGCGTACCGCCTCGACCAGGACGTAGATGGCGACGGCGCCGAGCAGCACGGCGTTGGCGAGGGCGGCGAGCACCTCCAGCCGGTAGAGCCCGAACGTGCGCTGCGGGTCGGTGCCGGCTCGGCGGGTGGCGGTGATCGCCGCGAGGGCCATGCCGATGCCGAGCACGTCGGTGAACATGTGCCCGGCGTCGGAGAGCAGCGCCAGCGAGCCGGTGGTGAAGGCGGCCACCGCCTCGACCACCATCAGGGCGGCGAGCAGCGCGAACGCGGCCCAGAGGCGGCCCCGGTGGCGGTGTGCCGCGTTGGCCACCGCGCCGCTGTGGTCATGACCTGCGCCCACGCCAACACCCTCCCTGCCGCGTACCGGCCCGGCCCAATGTATGTTCACATCGCTATGTATGCAAGTGAACTGTGGGTGGCGGCGGGGCCGGTCACCCCACCGGGTCGAGCGTGGTGAGGCGCTGGGTCGCCCGGGACAGCGCCACGTAGAGCGTGCGGACGCCCGAGCCGGGATCGGCCCGGATCTCACCCGGTGCCACCAGCACCACGCCGTCGTACTCCATGCCCTTGGCCTGGAGGCTGGTCACCACCTGGAGGCGGCCCGCGCCGAGCCCGCCCAGCCAGCCCGCCACCTCGTCCCGGCGCGGCACCGGCGTGATCACGCCGACGGTGCCCTCCACCTGCGCGAGCAGCGCCTCGGCCGCCTCGACGGTGGCCGCCGGAAGGTCGGCGGCGGGCACCGTGCGCTCGACCGGCGGCACGCCGGTGGACCGGACCGCGTCGGGCAGCGGCAGGTCCGGGTAGAGGCGGCGGATCTCCGCCGCCGCCACCGCGAAGATCTCCGCCGAGTTGCGGTAGTTGGTGGTCAGCTCGTAGCGGTGCCGCTTGCGCCGGCCCAGCGCCTGGTCACGGGCCCGGTCCAGCTCCTGCGGGTCGCCGGTCCAGGCGGTCTGCGCCGGGTCGCCGACCACGGTCCAGGACGCCAGCCGCCCCCGCCGGCCGACCATCCGCCACTGCATCGGCGAGACGTCCTGCGACTCGTCCACCACCACGTGCGCGTAGTCGCGGTAGTCGTCCGGACGCTCCCGCGCCGCCGCGCGGGCGGCACGCTGCCGGTCGGCGTACGTGCTCAGCTCGCGCACGCCACCGGCGAGCTGGTACGGGTCGCGCTTGGGCCGGGCCCGCTGCACCGGCTTGCCGAGCAGCGCGTCCAGCTCGTCCAGCAGCGCGATGTCGGCCACCGTCAGCCCCTCGGTCGCGAGGCTCCGGTACGCGTCGCCGAGCAACCGGATCTCCGCCGAGGACAGGATCCCCCCGGCGTAGCGGCGCAGCCGGTCCGGGCGGGCCAGCCAGTCCAGCACGTGCCGCGGGTGCAGCCGGGGCCACCACGCCTTGAGGAACTCGCGGAACTCCGGCCGCTCGATGATCTCGTCCTCGAACGCGGGCTGCTCCGGCAGCCGGCCCACCCGCAGCGTGCGGGCCTGCGCGTAGAGCGCGGCGAGCACCGCGTCGAACGCCGCCCGGCGCACCTCGTTGCGGCGCGCGCCCCGGGCCAGCGTCCGGTCCCGGATCGCGTCCAGCGCGGGGCGTTCCAGGCGTAGCAGCTCGCCCCGGTAGAGCAGGCGCAGCTCGGCGGGGGAGTCCGGCACCGCGTCCCGTACCGCGCGTTCCAGCACCCGGCGCATCCGCAGCGACCCCTTCACCGCCGCCACGTCCGGCGGGTCGGTCCGGGACGCGGACAGGCCGGGGAACAGCGAGCCGAGCGAGTGCAGCGTGGCGGTCTCCTCGCCCAGCGAGGGCAGCACCGAGGCGATGTACTCGACGAACACGCCGGACGGGCCGACCACCAGGATGCCGCCGCCGGCGTACCGGGCCCGGTCGGAGTAGAGCAGGTACGCGGCCCGGTGCAGCGCCACCGCCGTCTTGCCGGTGCCCGGGCCGCCGGAGACGATCGTGACGCCGTTGCCGGGGGAGCGGATCGCCTCGTCCTGCTCGCGCTGGATGGTGGCGACGATGTCCCGCATGCCCCGGCCGGTGGCCCGGGACAGCGTGGCCAGCAGCGCCCCGTCACCGACCACCGCCATGTCCGGCGGCGCGGCCTCCGGGTCCAGCAGGTCGTCCTCGATCCGGGTGACCTTCTCCGAGGCGGACTGGATCGTGCGCCGGCGCACCACGCCGCGCGGCTCGGCGGGCGTGGCCTGGTAGAACGCGGCGGCGGCGGGCGCCCGCCAGTCCACCACCAGCGTCTCCGCGTCCACGCCCCGCACACCGAGGCGGCCGACGTGCAGCACCTGCCCGGTCCGCAGGTCCAGCCGGCCGAACACCAGCCCCTCGTGCTCGGCGTCCAGCACGTGCCGGCGCTGGGCGGCGTGGAAGACCATCGCGTCCCGCTCGACCAGCGCGCCGAAGTTGCCGACCCGGGCCAGCCGGTAGCCCTCCCGCTCGGCCTCGGCCGCGGACCGGCGCAGTTCGGCCAGCCGGGCGTACACCCGGTCGAGGTGGCGCTGCTCGGCGGCGATCTCCCGGTCCAGCGTGGTCTGGTCGGTCAACGCGGATGCTCCTGTGTTCGGAGGGCACGACGGGCTGAATGAGGGTACGGGCCGCCGGCAACCGGCACGTCGGGGCATGCCGCGCACGTGGCGTACGTCGGTGTCGCCCGGAGGCGGGGGATGCTCAGAGGCGGGTCGCGGGGCGCGCCGCCAGCACCCGGTCCAGCACGCCGGAGAGGGCGGCGTTCACCGCGTCGGGGCGCTCCATCATGAGCATGTGCCCGGCGCCCGGGCAGACGGTCAGCTCCGTGGTGGGCAGCGCCGCCGCGATCGACTCGGCGCAGGGCGGCGGGGTGAGCCGGTCCCGGTCCCCGACCAGCGCGGCGGCCGGCAGACCGCCGAGCGCGGCGAGCGTCTCCAGCCGGTGCTGGGCGCCGATCGAGGCGCGGAAACCGCCGATCGAGCGCAGCGTGGCCCGGGCCACCGCCGAGGTGACCAGCCGGATGTCCGCCGGGTCGCAGCGGTCGCCGAACAGCATCCAGCGGATGCTCGGGCGCAGCGCGCGCAGCAGCGCGTGCGGGGGCCGCCAGCCGCCGCAGCGGGCCAGCACCCCGGCGCCGGTGGTCTCGGCCAGGCGGATCAGCCGGGTGATCCGGGGGGAGAGACCGTACGCGGTGTGCGTGTGCCCCTCGGCGGTGGTGGAGACGAAGACCAGGCCGGCGGTACGCGCGGCGAACCGGTCGGGGTGGCGGTGGGCGTACTCCATCACGGTCATGCCGCCCATCGAGTGCCCGACCAGGACGACCGGACCGGACGGGACGATCTCGTCGACCACCGCCGCGAGGTCGTCACCGAGCTGGGCGAGGGTGGCGTCGCGCAGCGCCAGGCAGCTCGACCGGCCGTGCCCGCGCGCGTCGTAGGTGACCACCCGGACCCGGCCGCCGAAGCGCTCCCGCAGCTCCGCGACCTGGCGGTGCCAGCTGCGCCCGTCCAGCGTCCAGCCGTGCAGCAGGACGGCGGTGACCTCGGCGTCGACCGGCCCGGTGACGCTGACGTGCAGGCGTACGTCGTCGGGGAGCCGCAGTTCCAGGTCCGGCATCGTCCACCTCCCGGGCCCACCGGTGTGTGTCCACCGGATGACCCGGCGGTGACACCGGCGTTACCCGCCATGAGACCACGGCAACCGGCCCGGAGAGAAGATTCCGGTCCGGCCCCACGGCGTCGGATCGGTGACCAGGCTGGGAGGCATGTCGTCCACCGCCCGCACTCCCCGCGCCGCGCTGGCCGAGCTGCTCGCCGGCAACCGGCGCTTCGTCAGCGGGCAGCCGGTGCACGGGCACGACGTCACCGCCGCCGCGGCGGTGGCCTCCGGCGACCAGCAGCCGTACGCGGTGGTGCTGGGCTGCATCGACTCCCGCGTGCCGTTGGAAGCGATCTTCGACCAGACGTTCGGTTCGATCTGCGTGATCCGCACCGGCGGGCACGTGCTGGACCGGGCCGTGCGGGGCTCGATCGAGTACGTGGTGGAGCAGCTCGGCGTACGCCTGGTGATGGTGCTGGGCCACGAGCGGTGCGGCGCGGTCGGCTCGACGGTCGAGGCGCTGCGCACCGGGCGCCGCCCCGGCGGGGACCTGGCGTACGTGGTGGACCGGATCGCCCCGGCGGTGACCGACGTCGGGGTGGACGACCCGGACGCGCACCCGCTGGCGATCCGCCGCCACGTCCGGCGCACCGTGGCCGCGTTGCGCGCCGACGACCGCCTGGCCGGGCCGGTGGAGGCCGGCGAGCTGGCGGTGGAGGGCGCGCTCTACGACCTGGCCACGGGCGAGGTCACGCTGCTGCCGCGGGAGGAGACGCGAAACCGCCCGCCGGGGTGATCCCGGCGGGCGGTCGCGGTGGTGCGGGTGAGGGTGCTCAGCCCTCGAAGACGCCGGCCTCGACCAGGCGCTTCTCGGTGGCGTCCCAGCCGTGGTCCGGGTAGGACGCGGCCAGGCCGTTGATCTCGGCGCGGATCTTGGCGGCGTGGCCGGCGGCGGCCAGCACCCGGATCTCCTCGACGAAGGCGTCGGAGTCGGTGCGCAGGTGCACGGTCTTGCCGTTGGTCAGGTTGCGCACGTAGGCGTGCTTGCCGCTGTTGAGCGGGATCAGGTACTTGAACTCGCCCAGCACGCTGAGGGCGCCACCCTGGCCAGCCTGGCCGGCCCGGACGGACGCGCGCGCGGTCTTAGAGGTGTTGCTCGCCACGGAGGTACTCCTTGCAGACGTACGGTGGGGACGGAAGGCCGTCCGGGGGCTGTGCGAGTGACGCCCGGGTGGGCGCCGGCCCGCGAAGATGTACGGCGGCACAGAGAACCGCCCAGAGAACTGTACACGACCACGACACCTGGCTGGTCGTCGCGGCGTCAGAGGGCATAACCGGGTCCACCACCCGGGTATTTCCCGCCCCGGGGGACCGGCGAATTTTCCGATTCGCTGGCGCACCACCAGTCACACGGGTCATCATGTGTGCCAGGTACCACTCGGTACGACGAGGTCGTAGGGGAAGACGCACCTCGGCTCACCGGGAGGTCACCGTGCCAACGCGTGGCGTCGTATACGTCCACTCGACCCCGCTCGCCGTGTGCTCGCACGTCGAGTGGGCGATCGCGCGCGTCCTCGCCGCGCCGGTCAACCTGCACTGGACGGCGCAGCCCGCCGATCCGGGCGCCCGTCGCGCCGAGTGCGGCTGGACCGGCAGCCCGGGGACCGGCGCGGAGCTGGCCGCTGCCCTCCGGCAGTGGCCCATGATCCGTTTCGAGGTCACCGAGGAACCCAGTCCCGGCGTCGACGGCGAGCGCTTCATGTACGTACCGGGCCGCGGCCTGTTCCGCGCCGCGGTCGGCGCGGCCGGCGACATCCAGCTCGGCGAGGACCGGCTCCGCAGCCTGATGGCCGCCGTACGCAGCCCGGAGGCACTGGCCCACGCTCTGGACAAGGCGCTCGGCACCGCCTGGGACGCCGAGCTGGAGCCCTACCGGTACGCCGGCGACGGTGCGCCGGTGACGCTGCTCACCCGGGTCGGGTGACGGGGGCCGAGTTGCCCCGATACGGTGGGCCGCGTGTCGATTTCCCCGCGGCGCTCCGCCGTCGCGCTCGCCGCACTGACCGCGCTGCTCGTCTCCGGGTGCTCGGACGGGCCGGATCGGCCCCGGCCTGCGCCGACGAGCCCGGCGCCGCCGTCGGCCGCGCCCGCGCCGAGTGAGTCGCCGGCCGCCGATCCGGCCGCCCGGGCTGCCGCGCTCGTCGGCACGCTGAGCGACGAGGACCTGGTCGGGCAGGTGCTGATGCCGTACGCGTACGGCAGCTCGGCCACCGAGGTCTCGGCCGGGTCGGCGGCCGGGAACCGGGCGCTCGCCGGGGTCGACACCCCCGCCGAGATGGTGGCGAAGTACCGGCTCGGCGGCGTGATCCTGGTCGGCTTCAGCGCCGACGACCCCACCTCGGGCAACCAGGCCACCACGAACGTGGACAACCCGAAGCAGGTCCGCGCGCTCACCGACGGGCTGCGCGCCGCCGCCGGCAAGCTGCCCGCCGGCGCCGCGCCCTTCCTGATCGGCACCGACCAGGAGTACGGCGTGGTCACCCGGATCACCGACGGGGTGACGCTGCTGCCCAGCCCGCTCGCCGCCGGCGCCGCCGGGAACCCGGCGCTGACCGAGGCCGCCTGGCGGGCCGCCGGGGCCGAGCTGGCCGCGATGGGCATCAACCTCGACTTCGCCCCGGTCGCCGACGTGCTGGCGGCCCGCAGCACGGTGATCGGCTCCCGGTCCTTCGGCGCCGACCCGGCGACCGCGTCCCCGCAGGTGGCCGGCGCGGTACGCGGCCTTCAGGCGGAGGGCGTCGGCGCCGCGGTCAAGCACTTCCCCGGGCACGGCCTGAGCGCCGAGGACTCGCACACCGAACTGCCGGTGATCAAGCAGTCCCGCGCCGAGCTGGACCGCCTCGCGTTCCCGCCGTTCCGGGCCGGGATCGGGGCCGGGGCCATGGCGGTGATGTCGGCCCACCTCGACGTCAGGGCCGTCGACCCGGGCACCCCCGCGACGTTCTCCCGCAAGCTGCTCACCGACGTGCTGCGCGGCCAGATGGGCTTCCAGGGCGTGGTGATCACCGACGGGATGAACATGGCCCCGGCGAAGAAGTGGTCGCCGGGCGAGGCGGCGGTGCGCGCGCTCAACGCCGGCAACGACCTCATCCTGATGACCCCGAACGTCAAGCAGGCGTACGACGGGCTGCTCGCCGCGCTCAAGGACGGCTCGCTGCCCCGCGCCCGCCTGGTCGAGGCGGTCACCCGGGTGCTGACCATGAAGTTCCGGCTGGCCGGGCGGGACGCGCCCGCGCTGTCCACGCTCGACGGCGCCGCACACCGCAAGGCCGCCGACGACCTGGCCACCGCCGCCGTGACGGTGCTGCGCGGCAAGTGCGGCGGCGCGGTGAGCGGACCGGTGAGCGTCACCTCCTCCGGCGGCCGGGAGCGCACCCGCAAGCTGCTGACCGAGGCGCTCACCAAGGCCGGGGTCAAGGTGGTGCCCTCCGGCGGGACTGTGGTGCACCTGGTCGGGTACGGCGACGGCGCGAAGGACCTGCGCGCCGACGCCGCCGTGACGGTGGCCATGGACACGCCGTACGTGCTGTCCGGGGCGAAGTCCCCGACGCTGATGGCGACCTACTCGTCCACCCGCGCGTCGATGACCGGGCTCGCGGCGGTGCTCGCCGGCAAGGCCCGCCCGGCCGGGCGCTCCCCGGTGCCGGTCTCCGGCCTGCCGGCCACCACCTGCCGCACCTGACCCGGCCGCTCGCCCGGCCGCGCCGAAACCCGGGTGCGTCCGGGCGGTCCCGGCTGGCAGGGTGGCGCGCATGGGAGAGGCAGCACAGGGTTTCCGCTACGTCGAGCGCGCCGACGGCACGGTGGTCGTCACGCATCACGGCCGGGTCGCCGCCACGTTGCGCGGCGGCCGGGCCGCGCAGTTCCTGGCCGAGGTCGACGACGACCCGCAGCTGGCCATGGCCCGGTGGACCGGCAACTACCGGCGGGGCAACGAGCGGACCGCCCGGCAGCACCCCCGCAACCGCGGCTGAGACGCGCGGAAGGGCCCCTCCTCCGTTCGAGAAGGGGCCCTTCCGTCGCGTCCGCTCAGGGGCGGGTGAAGACCAGCGCCACGTTGTGCCCGCCGAAGCCGAACGCGTTGTTCAGCGCCGCCGGGATCTCCATGTGACGCGCCTTGTGCGCGGCCACGTCCAGGGTCAGGCCCTCGTCCGGGTCGTCCAGGTTGATCGTCGGCGGGATCACGCCGTCCCGGATGGCCAGGATGGTGGCGATCGACTCCAGCGCGCCGGCCGCGCCGAGCAGGTGCCCGGTCATCGACTTCGTGGCGGTGAGCACCGGGTGGTCGCCGACCGCCTGACGCAGCGCGCCGATCTCCAGCATGTCCCCGACCGGGGTGGAGGTGGCGTGCGCGTTGACGTGCACGATGTCGGTACGGGCCACGTCCGCGTCGGCGACCGCCCGGGCGATGGCGCGGATGGCGCCCTCACCCTCGGCGTGCGGCTGCACGATGTCGTACGCGTCCGAGGTGATGCCCGCGCCGGCCAGGCGCGCGTACACCCGGGCGCCCCGGGCGGCGGCGTGGTCGGCGCGCTCCAGGATCACCACGCCCGCGCCCTCACCGAGCACGAAGCCGTCGCGGCCGGAGTCCCACGGCCGGGAGGCCCGCTCCGGCTCGTCGTTGCGGGTCGACATGGCCCGCATCGAGCTGAAGCCGGCGATCGGCAGCGGGTGGATGACCGCCTCGGTGCCGCCGGCCACCACCACGTCGGCCCGGCCGGCGCGGATGATGTCCAGTCCCAGCGCGATCGCCTCCGCGCCGGTCGCGCAGGCGCTGGCCACCGTGTGCACGCCGGCCTTGGCGCCCAGTTCCAGGCCGACCCAGGCGGCCGGGCCGTTCGGCATCAGCATCGGGATGGTGTGCGGGGAGACCCGCCGCGGTCCGGAGGCCTCCAGGATGTCGTCCTGGGCGAGCAGGGTGGTGGCGCCGCCGATGCCCGAGCCGACGCTGACCGCCAGCCGCTCCGGGTCCGGCCCGGCCTCGTCCAGACCGGCGTCGGCCCACGCCTGCTTGGCGGCGATGATGGCGATCGCCTCCGAGCGGTCCAGCCGGCGCAGCTTCACCCGGTCCAGCACCTCGGACGGGTCGACCGCCAGCTCGGCGGCGATCCGGACGGGCAGTTGCGCGGCCCACTCCTGGGTGAGCGCACTCACCCCGGAGCGGCCGGCGAGCATGGCGTCCCAGGTCGACGCGACGTCCCCGCCGAGCGGGGTCGTCGCGCCGAGCCCGGTGACGACGACGTCGGGACGACTCATGATCAGGACTGCGCCTCGATGTAGCTGACCGCGTCCCCGACGGTCTTGAGGTTCTGCACCTCGTTGTCCGGGATCTTGACGCCGAACTTCTCCTCGGCCGCCACCACGACCTCGACCATGGAGAGCGAGTCGACGTCGAGGTCGTCGGTGAAGGACTTCCCCTCGGCCACGTCGTCCGGGTTCACCCCGGCAACCTCTTCGAGGATCTCGGCGAGGCCGGCGGTGATCTCGTCACGGGTCATTGCGGTTGGTTCCTCTCATCGGGGGTCACGTGTCACCGGCGTCGCCGGTCACACACCTCGGCGCGTTCGCGCCCGAGGGGGTCTCAGGGGCAGCGCACGACCTGACCGGCGTAGGTCAGGCCGCCGCCGAAGCCGAACAGCAGCACCGGGGCGCCCGAGGGCACCTCGCGCCGCTCGACCAGCTTCGACAGGGCCAGCGGGATGCTCGCCGCCGACGTGTTGCCGGACTCGACGATGTCCTTGGCGATGATCGCGTCCGGGATGTTCAGCCGCTTGGCGATGCCGTCGATGATCCGGGCGTTGGCCTGGTGCGGCACGAACGCGGCCAGCTCCGACGGGTCCACCCCGGCGCGTTCGCAGGCCTGCAGCGCGAGCGGGGCGATCGCGGTGGTGGCCCAGCGGAACACCGACTGCCCCTCCTGCGTGATGTACGGCTGCCAGCCCTCGATCCGGACCGCGTCGCTCTTCTCCGGCGCGGAACCCCAGACCACCGGCCCGATTCCGGCCGGCTCGTCGTCGGCGGTCGCGGTGACCACCGCAGCCCCGGCGCCGTCGGCGAAGATGATGCAGGTCGAGCGGTCGGTCCAGTCGGTGAAGTCGGAGAGCTTCTCCGCGCCGACGACGATCGCGTTGCGCGCCGCGCCGGCCCGGATCGCGTGGTCCACCGTGCCCAGCGCGTACGCGAAACCGGAGCAGGCGGTGTTGAGGTCGAAGGCCCCGGGCGCGTTGATGCCCAGCTTGGCCGCGACCCGGCAGGCCACGTTGGGGCTGCGGTCCACCGACGAGCAGGTGGCCACCACGACCAGGTCGATGTCGGCGGCGGTGAGGCCGGAGTTGGCGAGCGCCTTGCCGGCGGCGGCGGTGGCCATGTCGGCCACCGTCTCGTCGCCCGCGATCCGCCGGGTGACGATGCCGACCCGGTCCCGGATCCACTCGTCGTTCGTGTCGACCATCTGTGCGATCTCGTCGTTCGTGACGACGCGGGAGGGCTGGTAGTGCCCCATCGCGACGATCCGGCTGCCGGCCATTTAGTGCGTTCCTCCGATGCGGACGAGGGGCTGGCCCGGTGCGACCGGGTCGTCGTGGTGTGCGAGCCACTCGACGAGCGGCCCGTTGTCGTGCGCGGTCACCTCGACCGGCCCCCGGCCGGTGGCGACGTGGCCGAGGACCTGTCCGGCGCGTACCTCGGCGCCCTCGGCCGGTCCGGCCGAGCGGTCGAGGCGGCCCGCGGCGGGGGAGACGACCACCCGGAACGACGGCGCGGCCGGGCGGGCGGCGGGACCGCCGTGCCGGGCGATCAGGCGGCGCGCGGCCGGCAGGTCGGCCGGGGTGTTCAGGGTGACGATCTCGGGTGCGCCCTCGCCCTTGAGCTCCCGCTTCACCAGCCCGGCGAGGGTGCCGGCCGGCGGCAGTTCGATCACGCCGGTGACGCCGAGGTCGGCCAGCGTCCGCATGCACAGGTCCCAGCGGACCGGGGCGGTCACCTGCCGGACCAGCCGCCGCACCGTCTCCGGGCCGTGCCCGGCCGGCGTGCCGTCGAGGTTGGACAGCAGGATCCGGGCCGGGGCGGAGGCCGGGACGCCGGCGGCCACCGCGGCGAGGGCGGTCTCGGCGGGCGCCATGTACGGCGTGTGGAACGCGCCCGCCACCTGGAGCCGGATGACCCGGGTCCGGGCCGGCGGCTCGGCGGCCAGCTTGTCCAGCGCGTCGACCGCGCCGGCGGCCACGATCTGACCGGCCCCGTTGCGGTTGGCCGGGTGCAGCCCGTGCGCCGTCAGCGCGGCGATCACCTCGTCCGGGTCACCGCCGAGCACGGCGGCCATCCCGGTCGGCTCCAGCGCGCAGGCGGCGGCCATCTCCCGCCCGCGTACGCCGGCGAGCGTCACGGCGGACTCGGCCGGCAGCACCCCGGCCAGCGCGGCGGCGCCCAGCTCACCGACGCTGTGCCCGGCGACCAGCCCGACGTCGTGCATGGGCAGGTGCTCGGCGGCGAGCAGCGCGGCGGCGACCAGCAGCGGCTGGGTACGGGCGGTGTCCTTGATCTCGTCCGCGTCCGCCCGGGTGCCCAGGTGGATCAGATCCACCCCGGCCAGCGCCGACCACCAGCGCAGACGCGCCTCGGCGCCGGGGAGGTCGAGCCACGGCACGAGGAAGCCGGGCTTCTGGGAACCCTGGCCGGGAGAGAGTACGGCGAGCACGTGTACGACTCTGACGGATACCGGCGTGCCGCGCTGTAACGTACGGCACGAAACCGCACTAGAACCTTTAGAGGAAACCTACAAAGATCGTCGTCGGTCATCGTCGGTCGGAGGCCGTCGGCACCACCGGGTCGAGGCGTCCCACCGTCAGCGCGACCTGCAACGCGAACGCGTCGCGCGGGGCCAGCGGCGAGAAGCCGGTCACCTCGGCGATCCGCTTCAGCCGGTAGCGCACGGTGTTCGGGTGCACGAACAGCGCCCGCGCCGCGCTCTCCAGCGTGCCGCCGGCGGCGAAGAACGCGTCGAGCGTCTCCAGCAGCTCTCCGCCCGAGCGGGCCAGTGCCGCGTACACGTCGTGGCGCAACCGGCGGCGGGCCTCGGTGTCGCCGGCCAGCGCGCGTTCCGGGAGCAGCTCGTCGGCGGCGACCGGGCACGGCGCGGTCGGCCAGGCCGGCGCGGCCCGGAACCCGGCCAGTGCCGCCCGCGCCGACTCGGTGGCCTCGTCCAGGCTGGGCACCGCGGGGCCGACCACCACCGGTCCCTCGCCGAAGGCGGTACGCAGCTTCTCCGTGGCCGCCACCGGATCGGCCGCCCCGCCCAGCACGATGACCAGGCGGTCGCCGTGCACGCCGCCGATCACCTCGACGCCGATGCGCCGGGCCTGCCGGTAGACGGTGTGCAGCACGGCGGCCACCTCGCCGCCCGGGGAGCGGCCCACCGCCACCGCCACCGGCGGCGCGTCCGTCCAGCCCAGCGCGGCGGCCCGGCTGGCCAGCACGTCCGGGGAGTCGCCCCGCAGCAGCGCGTCGACCAGCAGCGCCTGCAACCGGGCGTCCCAGGAGCCGCGGCTCTCGGCGGCCCGGGCGTAGACCCGCGCCGCGGCGAACGCGATCTCCCGGGAGAAGCGCAGCACCGCCTCGCGCAGCGACTGCTCCTCGCCCGGCACGGCCAGCTCCGACACCTGCTCCTCGACCACGTCGATGGTCACCTTGATCAGCGCCACCGTCTGCTGGAGGCTGATCGAGCGGGCCAGCGCCTGCGGCGCGGCGGCGAAGACCTCGTCCGACACCTCCTGGGTGCGGTCGGTCGCGCCGCCGCCCTGGCGCAGCCACTGCACCAGCGAGCGCACGCCGGCCTGGGCGACGAGCATGACCCAGGAGCGCTGGTCGGCGGGCAGCTCACGGAACCACGGCAGCGTCTCGTCCATCCGGGCCACGCTGGCGGTGGCCAGCCCGCCCGCCGCCCGTTCGATGCGGCGCAGCGTCGCCGACGTCTCCGTTCCGCCCGGTTCGCTCACCGCACCAGCCTGACACGGCGTGACCAGCGGATCCACTTCGAGGTGACGCGGTCGCCGCCGCGCGACGATCTCCACCGGTACGCGCTGACGATCTTGTTCGGGCGGGCCAGTACGGTGTCAGGGCACGCCGGGCCAGACTCCGGCCGGGCGGGCGAGGGCGACGCGTGAGGGGGGCCGGGATGGCGCAGGGGGAGGCCGAGCACGGTTGCGCCCAGGGTGAGGCCTGCCGGCGCGGCCACGACCAGCCGGCGACTGCCACACACCCGCGCCGGCCGTGCCTGAACCAGCAGGGCGAGCAGCCGGCCGGCCGGGCGCCGGAGCGCGCCGAGGACGAGCCGGGTGTGCCCCGGCAGCGGGCGGCGGAGCCGGCGCACCCGGCCGACGAGGAACCGGTCGACCGGAGTTGCCGCAGCGGCCTGGCGGGCTGGGCGGGCGCCCACCGTCACGGCGCGGTACGCCCGCGCAACCGCACCGTCCGCCGGGAGCGCCCGCCGCGCCGCTGGTGCTGACGCGCCGCCCGATACGGCTCAGCGGGTGCGGCGGCGGACCAGCAGCGCGATGCCGGCCAGCCCGGCGGTGATGACCAGCACGATGCCCACGTTGAGCAGCAGCAGCCGCTGGAGTTCGCCGAGCGCGGTGTCGATGTTCTGCACCGGGTCGAGCGCCTCCTCCGGAAGCACCCGCTCGCCGCCGCCGATGCCGCCGGCGAGCGTGTCGAACTGGGCCGGCATCGGCACGCCGACCGAGCGCAGCGTCTCGGGCATGTTGAGCCGCCCGAAGAACCAGCCGGCCCGGGTGCTGCTCAGGTCCGGCTGCTTGCCCGGCCGGTAGATCCGGGGACCGCCCTTGGCCAGCGGGAACAGGTCGTAGGTGCGCTGCGGACCGGCGGCGGCGAGCACCACCACCGTGTACTTCGGACCGAGATCCTTCGCGGCCGGGCCGCGCAGCTGGCCGGTCGTGCCCAGCCACCTGACCTGGTCGATCACCAGGTTGACCTCGTTGGGGCTGGTGTCGGTGCGCAGCTTCAGCGGCGCGTCCAGCCGCTCACCGCTGATGTCGACGCCGGTCGGTGCCGGCTTCGGCTTGGGCGCCGCCTGGGCCGCCGCCGTGCCGGTCAGGGCCAGCGCGCACGCCAGGGCCGCCACGCCCCCGGTCACGGCGACCAGCAGCCGTCTCACCCTTCGGATCATCGCCGCCTCCTCGCCCCGTTCGATGGCTGGCTTCCGCTGCAGGTCACACTGGACCGGTGTCCACCACAAGACTCCGCAGAACGGCGCTCGGTTGCAGCTGGTGGAAGAGTATTTGGAACTATCTGCGAGCTGAGACCGACCAATGAACGGTCGATGATCATCGGCCGGATCCTACCCGGACGGAGGGAACCATGGGGGGCAGGGTCGCCCGTGTGGCGCGTACCTGGGCGGTGGTGCTCGGGGTGGTCGCGGCGTCCGCGCTGCTGCCGGCCGCGCCGGCCGCCGCGCACAACTCGCTGACCGGCAGCGATCCGCGCGACGGGGCCCGGCTGGCCGCCGCACCGGAGCGGATCGAGCTGCGGTTCCTCGCCACGCCGAAGGAGGCCACCACCGAGGTCACCGTCACCGGCCCGGACAACGTGGCCGCGACCGGCGGCGCGCCGGCCTTCGCCGGCAAGCGCGTGACGGTGCCGTTCCGGCCGGGCGCGGCCGGCCTCTACATCGTGACCTACCGGCTGGCCTCCGACGACGGCCATCCGGTCAAGGGGGAAATCCGGTTCACGCTGACCACCGGCACCCCGGCGGAGTCGCCGTCGGCGAGCGCGCCGCCCACCAGTGCCGCCCCCGCGCCTTCCACCGCTCTGCCCACCAGCGCGGCGCCGAGCCCGACCCCGGCCGCCGCCGGGGCGGACGACGACGGGGGTACGGGCTGGCTGTGGGCGGCCGGAGCCGTGGTGGTGCTGGCCGCGCTGGGCGGCGGACTGCTGCTGCGCCGCCGGGCCGCCCGCCGCTGACCGCTCAGACCAGGCGTACGCGGGCGGCGCGCAGCCGGGTCAGCGTACGGTCGCGGCCGAGCACCTCCAGCGACTCGAACAGCGGCAGGCCGACGGTGCGCCCGGTGACCGCGACGCGTACCGGCGCCTGCGCCTTGCCCAGCTTCAGCCCGCGCTCCGCGCCGACCGCCTCCAGCGTGGCCTTGAGCGACTCGGCATCCCAGGACTCCAGCGCCTCGAACGCGACGATCGCGGCGTCCAGCAGGTCGGCGGCGCCCTCCTTCATCGCCTTCGCCCAGGCCGCCTCGTCGATCAGCGGGTCGGCCAGGAACAGGAAGTCGACGTTCGGCACGATCTCGCTGAGCACCGCGATCCGGGTCTGCGCCAGCGGGGCCACCGCCGCGAACGCGGCCGGGTCGAACTCGTCGGGCTGCCACGGCGGCGGGGCGATGGTCCCGGTGCCGGTGAGCCACGGCCGGCACGCCTCGACGAAGTCCGCCACCGGCAGCGCCCGGATGTAGTCGCCGTTGAACGCGCGCAGCTTCTTCTCGTCGAAGAACGCCGGGGACGGGTTGACCTCGTCCAGCCGGAACTCCTCCTCGATCACCGACCAGGGCACGATCTCCCGGTCGCCCGACGGAGCCCAGCCCAGCAGCATCAGGTAGTTGCGCATCGCGTCGGCGAGGTAGCCCTCGTCCCGGTACGCCTCCAGCGCGACCTTGTCCCGCCGCTTGGACAGCTTCTGCCGCTTCTCGTTCACCACCACCGGCACGTGCGCCCAGACCGGCGGCTTGACGCCCAGTGCGTCCCACAGCAGCTGCTGCTTCGGGGTGTTCGGCAGGTGCTCCTCGGCGCGGATCACGTGGGTGATCCCCATCGACATGTCGTCGACCACGTTCGCCAGCAGGAACACCGGGGAGCCGTCACCGCGGGCGATGACGAAGTCCTCGATCAGCTTGTTCTCGAACGTCGGCTCGCCGCGCACCAGGTCGACCACCACGGTCTCGCCCTCGTCCGGCGTACGGAAGCGCAGTGCGCGGCCCTCACCCGGCTCCAGGCCGCGGTCGCGGCAGAAGCCGTCGTAGCCGCGCTGCTGCGGGCCGGTACGCGCCTGCACGTCCTCGCGGGTGCAGTCGCAGTAGTAGGCCCGGCCGCCCTCGTACAGCCGCTGCGCGGCGGCCCGGTGCTCGCCCGCGTACGAGGACTGGAAGTACGGGCCCTCGTAGCTGCCCCGGGCGATGCCGATCCAGTCGAGCGCGGAGAGGATGCCCTCGGTCCACTCGGGCCGGTTACGTGCCGCGTCGGTGTCCTCGATGCGCAGCACGAACACCCCGCCCTGCTGCTTGGCGAAGATCCAGTTCTGCAGCGCCGAGCGGGCACCGCCGACGTGGAACATACCGGTCGGGGAAGGGGCGAAGCGTACACGTACCGTCACGCCCCCCAGCCTACGGCGGACCGCGACGGGTTTCCGGCAGGGGGCCGGGTCAGGGCACCGACTTGATCTTCACGACCAGGGCGCTGCCGAGCAGGGTGACCGCCGCGGTGACCGCGTACAGCGTCGGGTAGCCGCCGAGGTGCACGACGATCGGCGCGGACAGCGCCGGCCCGAGCACCTGCGGCGCCGAGTTGGCGATGTTGATCACGCCGAGGTCCTTGGCCCGGTCGGTCGCGGCGGGCAGCACCTGGGTGATCAGCGCGGCGTCCACCGACAGGTAGACGCCGTACCCGGCGCCGAGCAGCAGCGCCGCGACGATCGCCATGGGCCAGGTCGGCGCCACCGCGAGCAGCACCGCCGCCACCGCCATGATCAGCCCGGAGGTGATCACGAAGACCTTGCGCCGGCCGGAGCGGTCGGACATCCGTCCGGCCACCACGGCGGTGAGCATCATGCCGACCGTGTAGAGCAGGATCAGCACCAGCAGGGAGCCTTCGGGGTCGGCCACCCGCACCCCGTCGGTGAGGAAGTAGAGCAGATAGAGCGTGCCCAGCGCGTTGCCGGTCTGCACCAGGAACCGGGTGAACCAGGCCCAGGCGAAGTCGGGGTGGCGGCGCGGGCTGATCCACATCGAGGCGAACAGCGAGCGCAGCCGCAGTGGGGAGCGGTGCTCCCGGGGCAGGTGGTCGTCCTGGGTCAGCAGCGCGAACGGCAGCGACAGCAGCAGCACGGCGAGCGCGATCGCGGCGTAGCCGGCGGCGTTGCCGGTGACCACGGCGGTGACCAGCACCGCCCCGAGCACCAGACCCAGCGCCTGCGGGATGCCCACCCAGCCGGACACGCCGCCGCGCTGCGCCACCGGCACCCGGTCCGGGATGGCGGCGGTGAGGCTGGCGAGCATCGCGTTGAAGCAGACCTGCGCGGCCACCCAGGCCACCGCCACCCCGGCGATGGTGTTCTGCCGGGCCAGCAGCACCAGGGCGAGCGCGCCGACCACCGCGCCGAGCGCGGTCCAGACGTGCCGGCGGCCGAAGTGCCGGTTGGCCAGCCGCAGCGAGGTGCGGTCGGACAGCGCCCCGGCGAGCGGGTTCGCCAGCACCGCGGCGAGCGCGCCGATGCCGGTGACCACCGCCAGCATGGCCTCCTTGTCGGCCGGGGCGATCCGTTCCACCTGCTGCGGCAGCAGCACCTGGATCGGGGTGAAGAACGCCATCCAGACGCCCAGGTTGGCCGCGAAGATCAGCGCGATCCAGCCGCGCCGCACCGGGACGGTCGGCTCGGCGAGCGCCGCCGGCAGCGAGGCCGGCGTCGGGTTCATCGTGGTCATCGCCGGACCAGATCCCGGAACCATGTGTACGACGACTTCGGCGTGCGCCGCTGCGTGTCGAAGTCGACGTGCACCAGGCCGAACCGCTTGGTGAAGCCCTCGGCCCACTCCCAGTTGTCCAGCAGCGACCAGACGAAGTACCCGGTGACCGGCACGCCCTCGGCCATCGCCTGGTGCACCGCGCGGATGTGCCCGTCCAGGTACGCGATCCGCTCCGGGTCGTGCACCCGGCCGTCGGCGTCCGGCGCGTCGTCGTACGCGCAGCCGCTCTCGGTGACCTGGATCGGCGGCAGCGCGCCGCCGTACCGCTCGTGCAGCTGGAGCAGCAGCTCGCGCAGCCCGTCCGGGGCCACCGGCCAGTCGAACGCGGTGCGCGGGTAGCCGTCCAGCGGCACGATCTCGAACGGCAGCGGCGAGTCCGCCTCCGGCGCCCGGATGCCCGTCGGGTTGTAGTAGTTGACGCCCAGGACGTCGATCGGCGCGGCGATGACGTCCAGGTCGCCGTCGCGCACCACGCCCGGTTCGGGGCCGAGCGCGTCCGGGTAGCCGCGTCCGAGCAGCGGCTCGGTGAACAGCCGGTTGTGCAGCGCGTCGTACGCCGCGGCGGCGGCCCGGTCCGCGTCGGTGTCGCCGGCCAGGCGCACCGGGGAGTAGTTGTTGGCGATCGCCACCGGGGACGTGGTGCGGGCGCGCAGCGCGGCGACCGCGAGGCCGTGCCCGAGGAGCTGGTGGTGGGCTACCGGGAAGGCGTCGAACAGCAGCGTCCGGGCGGGGGCGTGCTCGCCCGTGCCGTGGCCGAGGCTCATGTGGATGAACGGCTCGTTGAGCGTGATCCAGAGCTTCACCCGGTCGCCGAGGCGGGCCGCGGTCAGGTCGGCGTACTCGGCGAAGCGGGCGGCGGTGTCCCGGTTCAGCCAGCCGCCGGCGTCCTCCAGCGCCTGCGGCAGGTCCCAGTGGAACAGCGTGGCGACCGGGTCCACGCCGGCGTCGAGCAGGCCGTCCACCAGCCGGTCGTAGAAGTCCAGCCCGGCGGCGTTGGCCGGGCCGGTTCCGGCCGGCTGGATCCGGGGCCAGGCGATCGAGAACCGGTACGCGGACACCCCCAGCCCGGCCAGCAGCGCGGTGTCCTCGGCGTACCTGTGGTAGTGGTCGCACGCCTGGTCGCCGGTGCTGCCGTCGGCGATCCGGCCCGGGTCGTGGGCGAACGTGTCCCAGATGGACGGGCCGCGGCCGTCGACTGTGGTCGCACCCTCGATCTGGTACGCGGAGGTGGAGACCCCCCAGCGGAAGCCGGCGGGGAACTCGGGCATCGGCGCGGTCGTCAAGTCACCCTCCAGAACGTGAAGCGTGCTCGCGACTCTAGGGCTCCGCGGACCGCTGCGCCATAGGCCGAGATGACTGGGTAACGCAAGGCGGTTCGGCGTGTCTTTTCCGAACCCGTCCGCTTAAGTCCGATTTACACATAGAGTGCCGAATATCGCGGATGTGATTTAAGTGGGGGAAAGATACTCATGATCCTCGTGGAACGAAGTGCGCACGTGGCGGCGCCGGTGGATGTGGTCTGGGATGTCGTGCAGCGCGCCGAGCAGCTGCCGGCCTGGCTGGCGGGAGTCCGCGCGGCCGAGGTCCTGTCCGGGGAGGGATTCGGGCGGCGGCAACTCGTCCAGGCTGGACGCGGCGCCGCGCACGAGGCCGAGGTGATCGCCTTCCAGGAGCCGACCCTGATCGGCTGGCGCGAACGCGCGAAGGGCGCCGGCGCCCGCGCCGAGGCACGCACCGAGATCTACGTCCAGCTGACCCCGGACGAGGAGGACGGCGGCACCGTCGTACGCCTGATCGTCGTGCGGTGGCCCGCCGGACCCGTCAAGGCGGCCCTGCTCCGGCTCGGCCTGCGCCGGGTCGGCGCCGACCTGGAGGACTCGCTGGCCCGGCTGACCGACCTGGCCGCCGTCGGCTGACCGAGCCCGTCCCGGCGTCGCCCGCGATGGTGACGGCCCGGCGTTCCCGCCAGGGACGCCGGGCCGTCGTCGCATCGGGGGACGAGAAGGGCCCGGCGCGCCTGGCGCCGGGCCCTTCTCGCGTGACGGGTACTAGCTGTCGCCGCCGGTCTCGCCGACCGGGGCGGCGTTGACGTCGTCCAGCGCGTACTTGCGGGCGGCGTCGGCCGGCACGTGGGCCGGCACCACGCCGCGCAGCGCGAGCTGGCGCAGCGTCGCGACCGCGACCGACTCGGCGTCCACGTGGAAGTGGCGGCGCAGCGCGTGCCGGGTGTCCGACATGCCGAAGCCGTCCGTGCCGAGCGAGGTGTAGTCGCCGGGTACCCAGCGGGCGATCAGGTCCGGTACCGCGCGCATCCAGTCGCTGACCGCGACCTTCGGCCCGTCGGCGTCGGCCAGCTTCCGCGCGATGTACGGCACCCGCGGCTCCTCGCCCGGGTTGAGCAGGTTGTGCTCCTCGCACTGGACCGCGTCGCGGCGCAGCTCGGTCCAGGACGTCACCGACCACACGTCGGCGGAGACGCCCCAGTCCTCGGCGAGCAGCTGCTGGGCCTTGAGCGCCCACTGCATGCCGGTACCGGAGGCGAGGATGTTCGCCTTCGGCGCGTCGTCGCCGACCTGCGGCGCGGGGGAGTAGCGGTAGATGCCGTTGACGATGCCCTCGACGTCCACCCCCTCCGGCTCGGCCGGCTGGAAGATCGGCTCGTTGTAAACGGTGAGGTAGTAGAAGATGTTCTCCTGCGCCTCCCCGTACATCCGGTGCAGGCCGTTCTCCACGATGTGCGCCAGCTCGTAGGCGAACGCCGCGTCGTACGCGACCACCGCCGGGTTGGTGGCCGCGAGCAGCAGCGAGTGGCCGTCCTCGTGCTGGAGGCCCTCACCGTTGAGCGTGGTCCGGCCGGCGGTCGCGCCGAGCACGAAGCCCCGCGCCATCTGGTCCGCCGCCGCCCAGAACCCGTCGCCGGTGCGCTGGAAGCCGAACATCGAGTAGAAGATGTACAGCGGGATCATCGGCTCGCCGTGGGTGGCGTACGCCGTGCCCGCCGCCGTGAACGAGGCCACCGACCCGGCCTCGTTGATCCCCTCGTGCAGGATCTGGCCGGTGGTCGACTCCTTGTAGGACAGGAACAGCTCCCGGTCCACCGAGGTGTAGCGCTGGCCGTGCGGCGAGTAGATCTTCTGGGTCGGGAACAGCGAGTCCATACCGAAGGTGCGGGCCTCGTCCGGGATGATCGGCACCCAGCGCTTGCCGAACTCCTTGTCCTTCATGATGTCCTTGAGCAGGCGGACGAAGGCCATCGTGGTGGCGACCTTCTGCTTGCCCGACCCGCGCTTGACGTCGGAGAACCGCTCGGTGCCCGGGATGGCCAGCGTCTTGCGCGCGGTGCTGCGCGTCGGCAGGTAGCCGCCGAGCTGCTGACGCCGGTCCTTCAGGTACGTGATCTCGTCCGACTTCTCACCCGGCGTGTAGTACGGCGGGAGGTACGGGTTCTCCTCCAGCTGCTTGTCCGGGATGTCCAGGTAGAGGCGGTCGCGGAAGAGCTTCAGGTCCTCCAGCGTCAGCTTCTTCATCTGGTGCGTGGCGTTGCGGCCCTCGAAGTGCGAGCCGAGCGTCCAGCCCTTGATCGTCTTGGCGAGGATCACCGTGGGTTGGCCGGTGTGCTCCGTGGCCGCCTTGTAGGCCGCGTAGAGCTTGCGGTAGTCGTGGCCACCCCGCTTGAGGTTCCAGATCTCGTCGTCGGTCAGACCCTCGACCATCTTGCGGGTCCGCGGGTCGCGGCCGAAGAAGTGCTCCCGCACGTACGCCCCGGACTCCGCCTTGTAGGTCTGGTAGTCACCGTCGGGCGTGGTGTTCATCAGGTTGACCAGCGCGCCGTCGGTGTCCGCGGCGAGCAGCGGGTCCCACTCGCGGCCCCAGACCACCTTGATGACGTTCCAGCCGGCGCCCCGGAAGAACGCCTCCAGCTCCTGCATGACCTTGCCGTTGCCGCGGACCGGTCCGTCCAGGCGCTGGAGGTTGCAGTTGATCACGAAGGTGAGGTTGTCCAGCTCCTCGCGGGCGGCCACGCCGATCGCGCCGAGCGACTCGACCTCGTCCATCTCACCGTCGCCCAGGAACGCCCAGACGTGCTGCTGGGAGGTGTCCTTGATGCCCCGGTGGTGCAGGTAGCGGTTGAACCGCGCCTGGTAGATGGCGTTCAGCGGCCCGAGGCCCATGGAGACCGTGGGGAACTCCCAGAAGTCCGGCATGAGCCGCGGGTGCGGGTACGACGGCAGGCCGCCGCCGGGGTGCGACAGCTCCTGCCGGAAGCCGTCGAGCTGGCTCTCGCTGAGCCGGCCCTCCAGGAACGCCCGCGCGTACATGCCGGGGGAGGCGTGACCCTGGTAGAAGATCTGGTCGCCGCCGCCCGGGTGGTTCTTGCCCCGGAAGAAGTGGTTGAAGCCCACCTCGTAGAGGGACGCCGAGCTGGCGAACGTGGAGATGTGCCCACCGACGCCGATCTCCGGGCGCTGCGCCCGGTGCACCAGCATCGCGGCGTTCCACCTGATGTACGCCCGCAGCCGCCGCTCGACGTGCTCGTCACCCGGGAACCACGGTTCGCGCTCCGGCGGGATCGTGTTGATGTAGTCGGTGGTGGTCAGGGACGGCACCCCGACCTGCCGCTCGCGGGCCCGCTCCAGCAGGCGCAGCATGACGTACCGGGCTCGCTTTGTCCCGCGCTCGTCGATGACACCGTCGAGCGACTCGACCCATTCGCTGGTCTCTTCAGGGTCGATGTCCGGAAGCTGGCTCGGCAGACCAGCGGTGATCACCGGGCGCTTGCGTTCCGTAGCCACAGGCGTTCCCTCGGTTTCGTGTGGGATAGGTCTCTAGCGCCATCCTGCCCCCTGGTGGCGCGTGTCGTCACCTCTCCCACCCCCAGACGCGACGCTGAACACAGGTACCCATCAGTAACTTTGCGCGATCACCGGATGCGCTATCGGCGGACGCGGCGGCGAACCGGGCACTGCGGCAGAATGCGCCGTATGCGCAGTGAGGTGATCACCGTTCGGACCGGCTCCCGGCCGACCGTCCGGGACATCACGAGCGAGGCCGAGCGGTTCGTGTCCGGGGCCGGCGACGGCCTGCTGCATGTCTTCGTCCCGCACGCCACCGCCGGGCTGGCGATCATCGAGACCGGCGCCGGCTCCGACGACGACCTGCTGCGGGCGCTCGACGACCTGCTCCCCACCGACGACAGGTGGCGGCACCGGCACGGCTCACCCGGGCACGGCCGCGACCACGTGCTGCCGGCGTTCGTGCCGCCGTACGCGACGCTGCCGGTGCTCGGCGGGCGGCTCCAGCTCGGCACCTGGCAGTCGATCTGCCTGGTCGACACCAACGGCGACAACCCCGACCGCCAGGTGCGCTTCTCGTTCCTGGCCGGCTGACCGGCCGGACCGGGCGCCCCGCGCCCGGCCCGGCCGCGCCGTCACGGGCGGACCGTCTCCGCCTCCACCGTCTGCCGGCCCTGGTCGACACCGGGGGCGGCGGTGCGCGCCGCGGCCGGCGGCCGGTCGTGGGTCAGGTTCAGCCCGGGTACGCGGTCCTCGATCACGAACGTGGCCCGGGTGTACGCGGGCGCGTCCGGCCGGCTCACGTACGGCAGCACGTCGAAGTCGGCGGTCAGCTCGGTCGGGGTGATCGTGGTGCGGACGTACCCCCGAAGGTTGTTCTGGAAGCGCAGGTGCGGGTTGAACGCCAGCCACGGGTGCGAGCCGGTCGGCGAGTCGGCGCCGTCCCCGGTCGAGGTGATCGACGAGCAGACCAGCTCGCTGCCGACGGTGCGCGAGGTCGGGTCGGCGTAGTCCAGCTTCAGGTCGCTGGCCCAGTGCGCGTGCACGTCGCCGGTGAGCACCACCGGGTTGCGTACCCCGGCGGCCGTCCAGCCCCGGGTGATCCGGTCCCGGGAGGCGACGTACCCGTCCCAGGCGTCCATGCTCGTCACCGTCAACGGGCCGGAGTTGTTGTCCCGCTGGGCGAAGAACACCTGCTGGCCGAGCAGGTCCCAGCGGGCCTCGGAGCGGCGGAAGCCGTCCAGCAGCCACGCCTCCTGCGCGGCGCCGGTGATCGAGCGGGCCGGGTCGGACGCCTCCGCGCAGCTCCTGTAGCCGTCGCCGCACGCCTGGTCGTCCCGGTACTGCCGGGTGTCGAGCATGTGGAAGGTGGCCAGCCGGCCCCAGCGCACCCGGCGGTAGAGCTGCATGTCGATGCCGCGCGGGATCGAGGTGCGGCGCAGCGGCATGTTCTCGTAGTACGCCTGGAACGCCGCCGCCCGCCGGGCGGGGAAGTCCGGATCGGGCGCCTCGGGCACCTCGTCGGCCCAGTTGTTCTCCACCTCGTGGTCGTCGAAGACCACCACCCAGGGCGCGACCGCGTGCGCCGCCTGGAGGTCGGTGTCGGTCTTGTACTGGGCGTGCCGCTGCCGGTAGTTCGCCAGCGTGCGGGTCTCCGGGCCCTCGTGGTCACGCGGGTTGCCGCCGGGCACGGTGTAGGTGTCCTCGGCGTACTCGTACTGGTAGTCGCCGAGGTGCAGGATCAGCTCCGGCTCGGTCTCGGCCAGCCGCCGGTACGCGGTGAAGTAGCCGTGCTCGTACTGCGAGCAGGAGGCGAAGGCCATCGCGAGGGCGGACGGCATCAGCCACGGCGCCGGAGCGGTCCGGGTGCGCCCGGCCGGGGACAGCCAGCGCTGCGCCCGGAACCGGTAGAAGTACTCGCGGCCGGGCAACAGGCCGCCCAGCTCGACGTGCACGCTGTGCGCCGACTCCGGCCGGGCCAGGGCCACGCCGCGGCGCACCACGTGCCGGAAGCGCTCGTCGGCGGCCACCTCCCAGTTGACCGGCACGACCCGCGACGGCATGCCGCCCAGGCCGTCCTCGGCCAGCGGCTCCGGCGCCAGCCGGGTCCAGAGCACGAAGCCCTCGTGGTCGGGGTCGCCGGAGGCCACGCCGAGCGTGAACGGGTCGCGGCGCAGCGGGCCGGGCGACGCGGCGGCCGCGACCGGCAGGCCGGCTGCCGCGCCGGCGGCGCCGAGCGCCGCGCCGCTGAGCAGGATGGTACGTCGGGACAGAGCCACGATTTTCCTCCCGGAGTCCGGTTCGTCGACACCGGGAAGCCTCACGGACGTCGATGGCCGGAAGGTGACGCGCGGACGACCGGCCGGGAATTTTCGCCGAACAGCGCTTCATGATCGGCAATCGGTTGCGGGAGGTGCCTGACCGTTCGGCTGATCGAAGATCGACTCGCCCATACGATGATCGGATGGCGCAAACCACCGTTCCCACCGTCCACAACCGGGCGGAGCTGGCCGGGGAGACCGTGCGCCGGATCCTGCACGTCGCCGCCGCGATGCGGCACCACCAGGACGAGGGGATCGCGGCGCTGGGCCTCACCCCCGCGGTCGCCCGGGCGCTGCACCAGCTCGACCCGGACCGCCCGCTCCCGGCCCGTGACCTCGCCGAACAGCTCGGCTGCGACAGGTCCAACGTCACCGGCCTGGCCGACAAGCTGGAGCAGGCCGGGCTGGTGGAACGGCGTACCGACCCGGCCGACCGGCGGCAGAAGGCGCTCGTGGTCACCGGGCGGGGGCGGCAGGTACGCGAACGGCTCCGCCAGGTGATGTCGGACTCCCGACTGCTCGACGGGCTGAGCACCGACGAACTGGCCACACTGCGGGACCTGGTGCTGAAGGTCTCCGACGGAGGCTGCCCGCAGGAGTGTGGGCAGGTCTGAGCCACGCCGGGCGGAACGTGTCCGAGTGGGCGAGGCGGGCCCGAGTCGGTAATGCTGTCCGCGTGACCACCCCGCACGATCTCGACGACCGGCTCCGAGCCGAACTGGCCGCGCTCGGGGCGCCCGACCAGCGGCGCGACCTGGGCGAACCGCTGCCCGACGGCGGCCCGTTGACCGGGGCGCAGGCGCTGGCCCTGTTCGACGCGCAGGTGACCAGCCGGCTGCTCGACCTGGCCGGGCGGTGGCTGTCCGGCTTCGGCGAGGGGTACTTCACTGTCGAGTCGGCCGGTCACGAGGGCGACGCCGCGGTGGCCGCCGCGCTGCGGCCGACCGACCCCGCGCTGCTGCACGCCCGCTCCGGCGCGTTCTACTGCCTGCGCGCCGCCCAGGCCGCCGGCGCCTTCCCCGCCACCTCCCCGCAACCGGAACCGGAACCGGAACCGGGAAGATCTTCGAGCGAAAGCGCCCCTCCGGGGGCCGTTTCCCACCAAGATCTCGACGCTGACCCGGGGGAGACGGAAGCGGCCAGCCTCCCCGTGGGCGCCGGGATCGTCGTGGACGCGGACGGGGACGCGACTGTCGTCGTACCCGATCTGCCGCAGCCCGCGCCCGACGACGCCTACGCGGCGGCGGCGCGCGATGTGCTGCGCGGCATCGTCGCCTCCGCCGAGGAACCCGCGGCCGGCGGGCGGGCGAAGGTCTTCGGCCGCGCCGACCTGGCGGTCGTGCCGACCACCTCGACCGCCGGCTCGCACCTGCCGCGCGCCGTCGGCCTGGGGCTGGCGCTGGAGCGGCTGCGCCGCGGCGCGCGGCCCACCGACGGCGAGGCCGACGCGACGCCCTGGCCCGCCGACGCCGTGGTGGTCTGCTCCTTCGACGACGCCGCGGCCGACCACGCCACCGCGACCGCCGCGCTGAACACGACCGGCTGGTACGACCACACCGGCCTGCGCATCCCGGTGCTGTTCCTCTGCGCGGACAGCGGCGCCTCCGCCGAGGGCTGGGTGGCCGCCACGCTGCGGTCCCGGCCCGGCATCCGGTACTTCGCCGCCGACGGCACGGACGTGGCCGCGACCTACCGGGTCGCGGCGGAGGCGGCCGAGTGGGTACGCCGGCAGCGCCGGCCCGCCGTGCTGCACCTGAGCACGGTCCGGCTGATGGAGCAGGGTGACGACGACGCGGCCCGCGACCCGCTGCTGGCCACCGCGCGGCTGCTGGTGACCTCCGGGTACGCCGGTGGCGAGGAACTGCTGGCCCGCTACGACGAGCGGGGCTGGCAGCTGCGCCGCGTCGCCGAGGAGGTGCTGGACGAGCCGAAGCTCGCGTCCCCGGTCGAGATCGTGCGGGAACTGGCGCCGCGCCGGCCGGTCCGGGTGTCCCGCGCGGTCGCCGAGGCGGCGGCGCACGCGGCCGGGCCGGGCGCCGGAGCGCGGGCGGAGGCGTTCGGCGGCAAGCCGCCGGAGCTGACCGGCCCGCTGACGCTGGCGCAGAGCATCAACGCCGCGCTCGCCGACGGCATGCTCGACCACCCCGGTACGGCGGTGTTCGGCCACGAGGTGGCCGCCCGGGGCGGGGTGTACGGGGTGACCGAAGGGCTGCGGGACCGGTTCGGGGCGGCGCGCGTGTTCGACACGCTGCCGGACGAGACGTCGATCCTCGGGCTCGGTCTGGGCGCCGGGCTGGCCGGCCTGCTGCCGGTGCCCGAGATCCGTCATCTGACGCTGCTGCACGGCGCCGAGGACCAGCTCCGCGGCGAGGCGGCCACCATGCGGTTCCTGTCCCGGGGCGCGTTCCGCAACCCGATGGTGGTGCGGGTGCCCGGCCTGGCGAGCCCGGACGGGCTCGGCGGGCACGACCGCAACGACGACTCGCTGGGGGCGCTGCGGGACGTACCGGGGCTGGTGGTGGCCGTGCCGGCCCGGCCGGACGACGCCGCGCCGATGCTGCGTACCTGCCTGGCGGCGGCCCGGGTGGACGGCAGCGTCTGCGTCTTCGTGGAGCCGATCGCGCTCTACCACGTGCGTGACCTGTACACCGACGGTGACGACGAGTGGACCGCCGAGTACGCCGAGCCGGGCACCTGGGCGGACCGGCACGTGCCGATCGGGCGGGCCCGCGTCTACGGGGTCGGCTCCGCCGAGGACCTCACCATCATCACGTTCGGTAACGGGGTGCGGATGTCGCTGCGCGCCGCCGCCACGCTCGCCGGGGAGGGCGTGGGCAGCCGGGTGGTGGACCTGCGCTGGCTGGCCCCGCTGCCGGTGGCCGACATCATCCGGGAGGCCTCGGCGACCGGCCGGGTGCTGGTGGTGGACGAGACGCGGCGAACCGGCGGGGTGGGCGAGGGCGTGCTGTCCGCCCTCGTCGACACCGGATACGTGGGCGCCGCGCGCCGCGTAGCCGCACTTGACTCGTTTGTACCATTAGGTCCGGCTGCCCGTCAGGTACTGGTCTCCGCCGAAGCCATCACCCAGGGTGCCCGTACGCTGCTGGCACGGTAAATTCCGTTCCACCCGGTGCGCCACTTGCGCGGCGAGCCGCAACTGTGTGGACTGAGCCCGACGGTGTCACCCGACGCCACGAGCAGGGATAGATGAGGAGGCACTCGACAGTGAGCGCGACCGCTGGCCAGGCCGACGGGGTACGCAGCCTGGCGGACCGGTTCGGTATCGAGCCGGGCATGGTCGTCATGGAGATGGGCTACGACGACGACGTCGACACCGATCTCCGGGACGCCCTGACCGACCGCTGTGGGGAACTCGTCGACGAGGACACCGACGAGGTGGTCGACGCGGTTCTGGTCTGGCACCGAGACGGCGACGGTGACCTGTTCGAGCTCCTCGTCGACGCCCTCGGGCCGCTCGCGGACAACGGCGTGGTCTGGCTCCTGACCCCGAAGGCCGGCCGCGACGGCCACGTCGAGCCGAGCGAGGTCGCGGAGAGCGCGCAGACCGCCGGGCTTCAGCAGACCTCCACCATCAACGCCGGCCGTGACTGGAGCGGAGCCCGTCTCGTCATGCGGCGCGGTTCCAAGAGCAAGAAGTAGGGGCGGCGCCCGACACCCGGCGGCCGCGGTCGCCGGGTGTGGCAGGCTGATCATCTCCAGACCCGATCGCCGAGGGAGCACGCATGCCCATCGAGGTTGGCGCCGAGGCGCCCGACTTCCTGCTCAAGGACCAGAACAACCAGGAGGTCCGGCTCTCCGACTTCCGCGGTCGCAAGACCGTGCTGCTGGTCTTCTACCCGCTCGCCTTCACCGGCATCTGTCAGGGCGAGCTGTGCGAGGTGCGGGACAACCTCAACGAGTACGTCAACGACGACGTCCAGGTGCTGACCGTCAGCGTCGACTCCGTGTACGCCCACAAGATCTGGGCCGACCGGGAGGGCTACCAGTTCCCGCTGCTGGCCGACTTCTGGCCGCACGGCGCGGTGGCGCAGGCGTACGGCGTCTTCAACGACGTCGCGGGCATCGCCAACCGGGGCACCTTCGTCATCGACAAGGCCGGCGTGGTCCGGTTCGCCGAGATGAACATGCCCGGCGAGGCGCGCGACCAGCAGGGCTGGCGCAAGGCGCTGGCCGAGGCCGTCGCCGCCTGAGTCCCACACCCCAGGCACGTCGTTGCGCGGGGCCGGAGGCGGGCAGGTAAGCTGGCCGCTCCGGCCCGCCGTACGGGCGTTCCGGGCGCGTAGCTCAGTGGGAGAGCACTCGCCTTACAAGCGAGGGGTCGCAGGTTCGAAACCTGCCGCGCCCACCCTTCATCATCAGCAGAAACCGCCTTGAGAAGATCGTTCCTCGGGGACGGTGACAGCAACGCTGACAGCAACAGGGTCTATGAGAGACGCCCGTCGAGCTTGCCGAGCGCCTGATGCATCGCGTCGACGTTGGCATGCGAGTGGATCTTTAGCGTGATCTTCACGTCGGCGTGCCGGGCGATGGCCTGGACGACGTGCGGCGGGACGCCCAACTCCATCAGCAACGAGACGACGGTGTGCCAGCGACTCCGAGACTGGCCAGATGCTCCGGTGGGAGTTCGACACCGAGGACGAGGCCCGGCGGATGGTCACGCGTCTCGTCCAAGCCGGCGGCGGACAGTGGCGGGAGCAGGCCGGCCGTGAAGCTACGCAGCCTCCGAGGTGAGCGGGGAGGGTCGACCTTCGTCGTGATCGACGACAGACTGGACGAGACTTCGCCGCGCCTGACGGTCGGGAACGACCGCCAGCCTGACGCTTCATCGCTTCCCGCCGGTGCGATGGTGAGCGGCGCAAGCTGGCTCAGTCCGGTCGCACGGAGCGTCACCTAGCCATCATCGTGCCCTTTATGCCAGCTTCCTCGCTTGACATTCACGGCTGTCTGCTAGCGGTAGCCGACTACGGACCACCGGCGCGCCACCCTGTCCTGCCAGCAGAGATCACGCATCTTTGGTTGATCTCGGACGATCCAGGTACCCCCTCACTGACGTACACCTCGCGTCGGTGGACCGTCCTTGCGCCCGTTCAGCCCCTCACCTGACTCGACCGACGGCCTGCTGTCGCCCCTGGAGGCACGACCCATGAAGCAATCGACAAAGGTCAACGGGTGGGTGGCCACTGGAGTCGACCGGCTGCCGGCGATGTCGGGTCTCAGGACGTGCGTGACAGATCAGTCTTGGGACGTGGGTGACACGTCCGGCTAGACGATCTTCAACTTGCTTGCGTTGGGTTATCCGAAGGAGCCGTCGTCGCGGTTGGCGAAGACGGCGCATCCGTCGTGTTCGAAGCGGACCCGTCCGTCGAAGTTCGAGGCGGGGTTCGTGCAGGCACCGTAGTCGTGGCCGAGTTCGCCGTCGAGGGGGATCCAGAAGCGGCATCCGCCGCATTGCTCGTCGTACCAGGCTTCTGGGTAGGCCGGGTCGGCGGTGTCGCGGTTGCGCTGTTTGATCCACCGCTGGTGGCAGTGGTTGTTGTGGTCCGCGTCGTTGCCGGTCCACGGCTTGCCGGGTGCCATGGGATCAGGGTGCGTCACCCAGAACCTACAAGCGAGGGGGCGCAGGTTCGAAACCTGCCGCTCCCACCATCAAGGGAAGGGTGCCACCACGCGAAGCGAATCCCGGCCACACCTCAACTCTTCCGCCCCGCATATCGGAGCGCGAGTCGTCGAATGATGGCCTCCCCGTCGGTAGCTGGTAGCCAGCTTGCTTCCTCGTGTGATTCGCTCTCTTCCCACTCAGGGATGTCGGAAGGGTCTTCGCCTTGTCAACGCCGGCTGAACTTTGACCCCTCTGTTCCGGCCGAATTTTGACCCCTTCGCTGGTTTGTTGATGTTCAGTCGTTGGTCTTGGTTGCTGCGGGGACGCGGCCGAGGTCGCGGTCTTTGAGGC